>CABPZV010000085.1 GCA_902462015.1 uncultured Eubacteriales bacterium
TATAATCTGCAGACATTTTGCGGATGCGGTGATGACAGCTGAATTTATTCCATAGAATGCGTCCGTAATAGATGTCGGAACGGGAGGTGGTTTTCCTTCGCTTCCGCTTGCAATAGTACGTCCTGATCTTAAGATTACGGCAATAGACAGTACTGTAAAGAAAATCAGATATGCAGAAGGCGCTGCAGCGGCTGCCGGAGTTGTAAATATAACGGCGGCAGCCGGCCGGGCGGAGGAGCTGTCTTCGGGTGAAATGAGGGAAAGCTTTGATGCAGCTGTATCGCGCGCCGTTGCGGCAATGCCAGTACTTTGTGAGCTTTGTATTCCGTTTGTCAAAACCGGCGGCAGCTTTATCGCTATGAAGGGGCCGTCCGGAGACAGTGAGCTGCAGTCCGCGCAGGCAGCGATTGGAAAATTGGGAGGAGAGTTTGCGGAAAAAAGGGAATATATTTTACGTGCTCCGGATGAAGAAATAAAACACGCTTTATTTATTGTCCGTAAGGCGTCTTCCACTCCTGTTAAGTATCCGCGCAATTTTTCACAAATAAACAAAAAAACTCTTTGACGTCAAAATAGCTTCAAATCCTGAAGTCTTACGATTCCCGGGGACAAAACAAAATATTATTTGCTCCCATATTTCATGCTTGTTAACCACATGAAAGTGTTATACTTATATCCTCCGGGGGTGTTTCCCCGGAGGAATTATTGCTCGGCCGGATCAGATTCCGGCAGAGCAAACTATATAAGTATCGGAAAGTGAAAATGGGGGAGAGATAAAAAATGAGTAACATTGCACCTGCGGCGGAGCTTTGCGGCAGCGCTGCATTAAAAAAACTTTTATCCGGAGCGGACGAGAGAAAAAATGAAGCAGTATGCAAAACGGTATCGGTCAGTGATTCTTCAGACAGCGGAAAGATATTCCGTATATCTGCCGAGCGGATAATACCTAATCATGCGCAGCCACGGAAGCTGTTTGATGAAGATGCGATTCTGCGTCTTGCGGACAGTATCCGCCGATATGGACTTTTGCAGCCTCTTTCGGTCAGGAGGCTGGGCTTCCGCGACGGTGAGCGCGGAAGCTATGAAATAGTTGCAGGGGAACGGAGATTTCGTGCCGCTACGCTTATAGGCATGGAGTACATCCCGTGTATAATAATTTCAGCGGATGACCGTACGGCGGCGGAGCTTGCGCTGATAGAAAATATTCAGCGCGAGGGGTTGTCAATGTTTGAACAGGCCGGCGCTATAGCGGCATTAATTGATATTTACAATCTTACTCAGGAGCAGATAGCTTCTCATCTTTCGGCAAGTCAGTCATATGTAGCAAATAAGCTACGGCTTTTGAAGCTGTCCGAACAGGAGCGTGAACTGATAACCGAGGGCAGGCTGACGGAGAGACATGCACGCGCATGCCTGAAAATCAAGGACGAAAATATGCGTATTTCCGTTATTGAGCATGTAATTGCTCATGGACTGAATGTTTCTGCGACCGAAGAATATATCGACCGGAAGCTGTGTATGCTGTCGGAGAAGCGTGTGTCGCAGAATTCCCGGCGGCGCAAGCTTATTTTAAAGGATATGAGACTTTTTTACAATTCTATTGATAAAGCGATTGATATAGTTAAGCAGAGCGGAGCAAAGGTGAGCTCGGAGCGGCATATTGCTGATGAGTACGGAAGCGTCGAGCTTGTAATAAAAATATCGCCTCCGGATGACAGATGTGAACTGTAAATATTGTTTATTTTGAAATTTGGCGCGGATGATTAGTATAACTTGGCGTCTCTCCTGTATTCTGCCGCAGATTCTGATTTTCGGAATATATTTATAGGTTAATTGTTGACAACTAATATTAAAATTGTTATAATAAAAAAGAGTGTCTGTGTTTGCTTTTAAAATATCTTTATGTGTCCTTTACGGACATGCCGTTTTGCGTACATACTGAATGCAGACGGAAAGTTATCTCGGTATTACAAATAGAAAGAGGAATTGATTTTGGCAAAAATAATCGCCCTTGCTAACCAAAAAGGCGGCGTAGGCAAGACTACCTCCGCGGTCAATCTTTCAGCTTCGATTGGTTCACTTGGGAAAAAAGTATTGCTTGTTGACTCAGATCCGCAGGGTAATGCATCCAGCGGAGTCGGCATTAATAAAAAAAATATGAAGCTTTCTACATATGATGTTCTTATAAACCGTGCCGGGGCTGACAGTGTTATTACGCCTACAGTATATGAAAATCTTTCGATAATGCCGGCCAATATCTCTCTTGCCGGAGCTGAGTTTGAACTTGTAACGGCTGAGGATAGGGCATTCCGTCTGAAGTCAGGACTTTCTCCTATCGGAGATATGTTTGACTATATTCTGATAGACTGTCCGCCGTCACTTGGGATTCTTACGATGAATGCTCTTGCAGCAAGTGACGGAGTAGTAATTCCGATGCAGTGTGAGTATTATGCTCTTGAGGGACTGACACAGCTTATGGTTACGATAAAGCAGGTTAAAAGACTGTATAACCGCGGGCTCGATATTACAGGAATTCTCGTGACAATGTATAATGGCAGGCTTAATCTCTCTCTGCAGGTAATGGACGAGCTTAAAAAGTATTATGCAGGCAAGCTTTTTTCTACAACGATTATGCGCAATGTCCGTCTTTCTGAGGCGCCGGGATTCGGAATGCCGGTAATGTATTTTGACAAATATTCAAAAGGCTGTCAGGCATATCTGGATGTTGCAGAAGAATTGATAACAAGGATTTAAGTTAAAAGCAGGAGTTTATGACGTTTTAAGATATATTAATCAAGGACTGGAGGATGCGGGAATTTTTATATTTTTTCATATACCGAGGTATATGAGGTGGAAAGATGTAAAATGGCGCTGACAACAATGGCAAAAAACAGGAATTCAGGTCTTGGACGCGGACTTGACGCAATATTTCTTGACAACGCCGGTGAAGAACCGAAAAGCGGAGTCACAATGCTTAGAGTATCGGAAATAGAACCGCGTCCTGATCAACCGAGAAAAAATTTTGAGCCCGAGGCGATTGCGGCACTTGCCGATTCAATTGCGGAGAACGGAGTTCTTCAGCCGCTTCTTGTCCGTTCCGGAGAGGATGGCTTTTATCAGATAATTGCCGGTGAAAGACGCTGGAGAGCTTCTAAAATGGCAGGACTTACCGAAGTTCCAGTTATTATAACCGAAGCAGATGATAAAAAGGCTTTTGAACTTGCGCTGATAGAAAATATTCAGCGTGAAAATCTAAATGCAATTGAAGAGGCGGCTGCGATCAGAGATCTCATGACCGAATACGGTCTCACACATGAGGAAGTATCCGTCAGAATCTCAAGAAGCAGAAGTGCGGTTTCAAATGCGATAAGACTGCTCGATCTTCCGGATTCTGTTATGAAAATGGTGGCAGACGGACAGCTGAGCTCCGGACATGCACGCGCTCTTTTGGGATTAAAGAACAGAGATGATATTGTACGTGCAGCTGAGACGGTTATAGAGCGCGAAATGTCTGTACGTTCAACCGAGGAATATGTCCGCAGTATGAACAGAGCCGCTGAATGTGACGCTGAAAACAGCGGAAAAACCGAGACGGATAATTCTGTACTTCCGCAGGTCAGGTATATGAAGTATCTTGAAAATAAAATTTGCGAGTCATTTGGGCATGGTGTTAAAATTATAAATACACCCAAAAGGAAAAAAATTGAGATTGAATACACTGACAATGACGATTTTGAGAAAATAATTAAAAAAATGTGCGGAGAATATTTTTTTGATGAAATTGAGAAAGTACCGGAGCAATCGGGAAATGTTTGATAATTCCGCAGACTAAGAAAGGAATGTGCAGAAAAATGCTCGACATTAAATTACTTAAGGAAAAACCGGAATATGTAAAGCAGCGATTGCTTACCCGCAATTCGGATTACAGCGCAGAAATCGACCGTATTCTTGAAGCGGATGTTCAGCGTCGTTCTCTTATAACGGACACGGAACAGCTTCGCGCCAAACAGAATTCCGCTTCAAAAGAAATTCCTAAGCTGAAAAAGGAAGGAAAGGATACTTCAGAAATTTTTGAAGAGATGAGAAAGCTTTCTGATAAAGTTAAGGCTGATAGCGATAAAATTGATGATCTTGATTCGGAGATTGAGTCGCTTCTCCTTTCGATTCCGAATCTTCCTGACGAGAGTGTGCCGGTCGGACCTGACGACAGTGCTAACGAGGAGATCAGACGGTGGGGCGAAACACGAAGCTTTGATTTTGAGCCGCAGCCGCACTGGGATATTGGTGCGAAGCTTGGAATTTTAGATCCGGAATCTGCTACTAAGGTAACCGGTACAAGATTCCACTTTTACCGCGGCTTTGGCTCGAAACTTGAAAGAGCTGTTGTCAACTACTATCTCGATACTCATTCCGAGAACGGATATACGGAGATATTTCCGCCGTTTATGGTCAACCGTGATTCTATGCGCGGTACAGGCCAGCTTCCGAAATTTGAAGAGGATGCGTTTAAGGTTGCAGGAACCGATTACTTTTTGATTCCTACTGCAGAAGTACCGGTGACAAATATGCATAAAAATACAATTCTGAATTTTGAGGATCTTCCTATAAAATATTGTGCATATTCCGCTTGTTTTCGGGCTGAAGCCGGGAGCGCCGGAAGAGATACCAGGGGGCTGATACGTCAGCATCAGTTTAATAAGGTGGAACTTGTAAAATTTGCAGATCCGGACAAATCCTGGGAGGAGCTGGATGCCCTTGTAGAAGATGCACAGCGTGTTCTTCAGGGTCTTGGACTTGCTCACAGGGTCGTATGTCTGTCAACTGGAGACATGGGATTTTCTTCTGCTAAAACATATGATATTGAAGTCTGGATGCCGTCATATAACCGTTATGTTGAGATTAGTTCGTGTTCGAATTTTGTGGATTATCAGGCAAGACGGGCTAATATTAAATTTAAGCGCAGCTCCGGTGAAAAGGCGCAGTATGTTCATACCTTAAACGGATCGGGAGTCGCGGTCGGGAGAACCGTGGCTGCAATTTTAGAAAATTATCAGAATTCAGATGGTACAGTAACGGTTCCGGAGGCGCTGCGTAAATACACGGGTTTTGATATAATAAAGTAGGCTTAATCTATGGCAGTGGGACGAATGCTCTTATAGTTTATGTGCACTCTAAGATGTCTCTAAAAGGAGTATCCGATGAACGGAATTATACGTACGATGAACTCGCTGACGGATTCGGCGCTTGGAATGTTTATCGCTTCTCTTGCATTCGGTGTGTTTTTGGCGCTTCTCTTTACATTTTTTCAGAAGGGCGTCATGGGCGCTTTTATCCGCAGACTAATCGGTGAAAAAGCTTTTTCTCCGGAAAGCGCAAAAACGCTTGATGAGCTTGGTATAAATAAAAATGTATTTATATTATTAGCCTTGAAGCGAAAAGGAAGTTTGTTGAATTCTCTTACTGGGTCACGTGAAGAAGCTGTTTGTACGGCGGAAGAAGATGATCATACTGAAAAGAAAAAGAGGCGTGTTAAACGGGATATAAGATCACTTCATTTCTATATTCCGGATAACAGACGTGAAAAGGCGGAGGCTCTTTTTTGCGATAAAAATCTAAATCCTTTATTGGCAGTGCTTTCTTTTCTGCTCTTGCTTGCTGCCATGCTTCTGCTTATTAAGCTTATTCCAAATGTAATTAACCTTGTTTCTGTAATGATTGGATAATAAAAAACGCCTGACAACGGGTCTTATTGTTCGGCAGAAAAGATTTGTCTGTCTGTAAGATAAGATTTCGGCAAGTACCGGCAGTTAAAATCAAATAAAGGAATGGTGATTAATAATGAGTAATACCGATGCAAATAGTTTTTCTGAAAAGGATGAGGGCGTTTCAAGAATAAGACGTAAAAAACCGCGCCGAAACAAATTAGTTACTGTCAGTATTATAATCGCCGCAGCGGTATTATGTCTTGTGATAGTGTACATCATTCTTTATAAAATTGGATTCAGACCGTATGTCAGAATTGAAACTGAAAGCGGAGAAAAAATTAAGTTCAGCGGAATGGTCGATGACAGCGGCAATCCGATAAAGGGAAGACTGTTTTATTCAGACGGTTCATCGGCAAACGTGAACAGTGAAACCGGTGAAATTGTGTATTCAAACGGCAATGTTTACAGCGGAACGCTTGTCGATCTTCAGAAAAGCGGATTAGGAACGCTTACTTTTGAAAACGGTGATGTATATGAAGGAGAGTTTCTGAACAATAAGATAAACGGTACCGGAATTCTGAGATACAGCAACGGTGATGTGTACGAAGGTCAGTTTGTAAATAATATGAGAGACGGTCAGGGTACATATACGTGGACAGACGGTTCCTCATATGTTGGTGAATATAAGGAAAACCAAAAGCACGGAAATGGAACATACACATGGACGGACGGATCGAGCTATACCGGAGGATATGTAAATAACTTCAAGGAGGGAACCGGAGTATATACATATGCTAACGGCGACGTTTATAACGGAGAGTTTGTTCAGGGAATTCGTACCGGACAGGGAACGTATACGTGGGTCAACGGAGAGACTTATACCGGTGAATTTTCCGAAAACCAGCTGAATGGATACGGAACATATACCTGGCCGGGAGGACGGGTTTTCACAGGCTATTTTGAAAACGGTGTGATTGTAAATGTTTCGGATGCTGCCGGATCTGATTCGGCAGGGGGTACAGACGGTACTGCTTCTTAAAATAAGTGTAATATGGAAATTGGGTGCCGGATCGGAATGTTTTTCGGTCCGGTTTTTAGCAGATTGACTTTTATGCGGAAGCGGAGTGTATTTCGGCCTGTTTGAAACAGTTTGGCCGTATAGGTCAGGCCAAGTGAAAGGAACGGTTATAAACACAGAAATGAATATTTTGCTTGTTACGATGTCTTTGGGGATAGGCGGAGTAGAGACTCACATAGCGGAGCTTGCAAAAGAGCTTATAAAACGCGGAAATAATGTATGTATAGCTGCAAATGAAGGGATTTATTCCGGGACGCTCCGGCAGGCAGGAGCGGAAACTCTGATTCTTCCGCTTGACAGCCGGAATCCCCGTGCGATTATTGCTTCGTACTGCGGACTTAAAAAATATATTTCAGACAGAAAAAAACATGGACACCCGATTGATATAGTGCATGCACATGCAAGGATTCCGTGCATGATTTGCGGACGTCTTTATAACAAATTCCGTGGCGAATTTCACTATGTAACTACAGCGCACGGCGTTTATTCAAGACTGCCTGGAGAGAAATATTTTACAAACTGGGGGGAGCGGTCTCTTGCCGTCAGTGACGATGTTAAAAAGTACCTTGTTGAATGCTATGGAGTAAATCCTCATAACATTAAAATTACTGTCAATGGAATAAATACCGAAAGTTTTGTTCCTATCAGAGATGATGAGCTGAGATGTAATATAGAAAAAAAGCTTGGCTTTTCTTCCGACTGCAGACATAGAGTTATGCATGTCAGCAGGATTGATTCAGCGTCCTCAGAAGCCGCATACCAGTTAATTGAATCGGTTCCTGAGCTTTGCAAAAAGTTTCCTGATATTGAGATAGTAATTATAGGGGACGGAACTGAATACGAAATGCTGAAAAAAAGAGCGGAAGAAATGAATAATTTAATGGGATATAAGTCAGTTTTCCTTTTGGGAGCTCGTACGGATATAGCGCAGCTTTTGGCCTGTGGTGATTGCTTTGTAGGCGTATCTCGTGCTGCGCTTGAAGCAATGTCTTGCGGACTTCCCGTTGTTCTTGCTGGAGCACAGGGCTTTTTTGGAATTTTTGATGAGTCGGAGGAAAGTTTAAATACTGCAATGAGAACGAACTTTTGCTTCAGAGATATGGAAGGCTCCTCTACGGATAAGCTGACAAAGGCACTTATCGGAATATTTGAATATGATAAAGATAAGCTTTTGTCTATGGGAATGCATGGCAGGGACATAATCGGAAAATATTACTCGGTTTCTAAAATGGCGGATGATGCGGAAAAAATGTATGCGTCTGCTATGGAAGTCTGAATTAATTTATTGCCTGCAAAAGCTTTTGTTTGCAGGCATTTAGTGTTTCACTCATTTTAATTTTTTTAAAATACTCCTGCAAACTCTCTGTTACATGTTGCAAAAAATGACTTATAATGATAAAATAAACTGAAGAGTTGTAAATTTAGAGAGTATCTGAAAAATGTATACTGGTGATTTTATCATATATATTGAATTAATTACTAACCTGAGCACCGGAGGGAAAAATGCTCTATAAGATGATAGAAAACAAATGCAGGGAATGGTATGATTCGGGTGAGTGTACTGTTCACAAGTTAATTGAATACATAGAGAAAACAGGACAAATGAGAGATGCACAAATTGAAGCGATTAAGGTTTATCTTTTCCTCAAAATTGGCTGCAAGTGTAAACCATTAGATTATTTATTCAGAAACGGTGTGTTCAACTCCATTGATTTAAACGAGGCAGAATTATCAAAAGGTTCCCGTGAGTACTTGGAAGAAAACCCTGCCGCGGCTGCTTTGTTTGAATACACACGCCTAAAGA
>CABPZV010000086.1 GCA_902462015.1 uncultured Eubacteriales bacterium
AAATATCAGCCGTTAACCAGACTTGTATATTAAGATACATAATGTGCGTTATGTGACAAATAGCAGTAATTAAAATCTAATTAAAAGATTTTCTTTACCATATAATAACATAAAAACCGATATAAGTCAACCTATAAATTATTTTTTTCGAAAATATAATTAAAATACATATATGTAAGCGCGGAAAAAAATCCTTTCTGATTATTTAAAAAAAACAATAAGAAAGGTTTTGTTTCTGCGCTCTGAAATTGTAACTAAACTCATACATTTACCGGTTTTTATTCCGCCGTATGGAGAATAAAGGTCGTTCAAAGAATAGATTTCTGAGTTTTTCACACTGTCTCCGCCGGAAAAGCATATCCGGATATTTTGAATTGTCACATAACGCACATTATGTATCTTAATATACAAGTCTGGTTAACGGCTGATATTTCAGCGAATCAGGAACCAAACAGATTTTGAGTATATACGAAAGGTATGGTCATGAAGATGAGTCTAAGTCCGAAAGCAAAGAATATTCTTTCCGCAGCGGGCAATTTTATTTCTTCATTTATAACGGCTGCAGCAGCAATTGTCGCGGCAATTTTTGTTCTGATAAAGCTGCTTGGCTGGAATATGTTTTCGGTAGACAGTCCGAGCATGGCTCCGCTCTATCCGGTCGGAACTCTGGTAATTGTACAAAAAGCTGAGCCGGAGGAAATTGAGGTCGGCGATGTGATTACATATGTACTCAACGAGGACGGCGTTCTTGTAACCCACCGTGTTATAAAAATCAATGCGGATAACCGTACCTTCATCACAAAAGGAGACGCCAATAACACAGAAGATTCCCCAGTACTTTGGGACAACATGGTTGGCAGAGTTCTGCTCGGAATTCCGGCGCTCGGCCGTCCTGTACGGTTTCTCACCGCTGAGGAAAACCGTCCGGCCGTCATTTCGGTGATTGCCGTCATATTTGTTTTTTCGCTTGTCTGGGATTTAATTGAGCGGAGGAAAAATAAGAAGGGCAGAAGGGTTCCGCGCCGGAAGCGATAAAAGCTTAGGTAAGCGCAGAAAGCTTCGCGGATGTACAAGCTTGTTTTTTATGCTGCAGGGCGATAAATACGTCCCGGCCCTTGCAGTGTGAAAATATATATTTTTATAAAAGGAGGCAATAAAATTGAGAAAAAGCCAAAAGCTATTGGTTACAAGCCTGCTGCTTGCAGTTATAGCTGTACTCACGGTTTCACCTACGCTGTCGTGGCTGTCATCAACAAGCGCTCCGGTAATCAATACCTTCGCGGGCGGAGTAATTTCCGTAAAGCTGGATGAGGCACTTGTCGGCACAGACGGAAAAGAAATAACCGGTGAGGGAGCACAGCGTGTAAACTCCAATAACTACAAGTATACGGCGGGCGCTGTACTGGACAAAGACCCGACTCCTACAGTGCTGAAAGGCAGTGAGGAATGCTATGTATTCCTGCTTGTGGATAACGGACTTGACGACAAGTTTACCATTAACTACGACACGGCGTCATGGTTGAAGGTTGCACAGTCGGAGGGAAAAGCCGTCTATGCCTACAGCAGCCGTGTGAACGCGTCGGAGTCGACCGAGGATATTGTACTTAAGCCAATATTCACAACTGTAACCGTTTCAGAAAATCTGACGGCGGAGGATATCTCGTCGCTCGGCGAAAGAAAGCTCTCTGTAACGGCGTTTGCAGTTCAGGCGGCTTCAATTGCGTCAAATACTGCGATTGACCTGGCTGTCCAGCAGCTGCTTCCCGGAAGCACAGCGGAATATCCGAGCATTGGTTAAGGAAGTTTAATCTGAGAGGAGGTATACGGCATGACTGAAAACAAGGAGCTGACCTTTGTGTTCAAACAGTTTTTTATGCTTGTTCTGTGCGTCAGTCTGGCAGCCGGTCTGTGCTCGCAGCCGCTGAAAAGCACTGTTTCCTATATTTCCTCACTTTCGGAAACCTGCGTTAATACCTTTACAGGAGAAAGGGCGGAGCCTGTACCGTCTGAGCCCGGGCAGGACGAGCCGGGCAAACCGGAAAATCCGGGAAATGCTGAATCGCCTCCTACGGGCGATTACATTCAGTCCGAATGGTATGTATTCGGTATGCTGGTCGGTCTTGCAGGCATTGCTGCAACCGTCAGGTCGGGACGTAGGGAGATTAGATTTTGGAAATAAAATAAGAGAAAACAGCGTGAAAAATGGAGAAATACTCACTCCAAATACACTTTTTCGCGCAGAAAGGCATGGATTATCACATATGAAGATAAATAAAAAAAATGTTCTTACAACAAGCCTTGCGGCCACACTTGCAGCGGCTATGATAATCGGCGGCGGTACAATTGCTTATCTTCAGGATGATACGGAAAAGGTCGTGAACGAGTTCGACACAAACAAGGTTTTGGTCAAGCTGAGCGAGACGGGGACTAATGATAATGGAATCAATGATTCGTATGAGATTATTCCGGGTACCTCCGCAGCAAAAGACCCTAAGGTAACCGTGGACAATACGCTTGACTCATATGTCTATGTCAGAGTAACTGATACTACTGAAAATCTTGTAAAATACCAAATCGCAGATGGCTGGACGCTTCTTGACGGCTTTACCGATGTGTACTACCGCGAGGTTAAAGCTGACGGTGAAAATGAGTTTTACGTTCTCGCTGACAATACCGTTTATTATGACGCGGCACTGCAGAACAGCGACATGCTGACTGCAAACGGAGAGCTTAAAGACGGTATCAAGCTGACCTTCAAGGCGTTCGCAATTCAGAAAACGCCGTTCGACGATCCCATGCTTGCTTACGGGTATGCCGCAGGCACAGCAGTTACAAATGAAAGTTCGATTCAAGACGCTGTAAAAGCTGCAAATACTGCGGAAGAACCTGCGGTTCTGCTTTTAAATAAAGATGTTAGCTTAGAGTCACCTCTTACCATTAATGCAGAACATGGACTTACGCTTGTAGGAGACGGCACGACGACAGTGACAGGAAAACCTATTTCTCTAAATTGTGGTGAAAATGTCATAATCTCCGGAATTGATTTTAAAAACGGTACTGTAAACACCTTAAGTGGTAATAGTGGTACAGGAACTGACGAGTCCAGCATCTATGTATCTAATACGGACGAAATTAAAAACCTGGTTATTGAGAATTGCAGCTTTGAAGATTCAGGGTGGGATTCCATACAGTTGACGAATCCGAATATCGAAAGCATTGCAATCCGCGGCAATAGCTTTAAAAATAATAAAAAAGGTTGGAGATATATTCACCTTGAACTTAGGGATGCTAATAACCCTGGCAAATATACTGCATCGAATACTAAGCTGGAAGTTACCGGAAATACCTTTATCAATGTTTCTGAAGATTATTGCGGAGATAGCGCCATTACAATATCGGGTTTCTATTTTGATAATATGACGATTGAAGGAAACGCGGTACTGGGAGATGGGTCAACTGCTTTGAATAGTACAATAATTTGGATTTGCAATGGAAAAAACTTTAATGAACTTTATAGTGAAGAACAGATTAAAGCTGCATTTATATCCGCTGCGGCGGCCGTATCAAGCTACAGTGAAATGCTTGGCGCCATTAGTGATATAAAAACTGGTGAAACAATTGTTCTGATGGATGATATTGCAGTAGATGCACCTTTGAACTTCATCAATGCAGATGCATCATCAGATTCCACTGTTAAGATTAATTTGAATTTGAACGGAAATATAATCTTTGCTGAAAAGGATATCTGGAGTGATAATGATTGGTCTCTCATCAGCGTAGGCGCCGGCGTTGATCTCACGATTGATGGAAACGGAAGCGTGAAAGCAATTCCGAATGACAGCTATGCTGCTGACGTCTGGGGAGGCGGTAAGCTTACCATAAACGGCGGTACATATATTGGCAACGTACACGCCGTATATGTATTTGAGGGAGAGCTTGTTGTCAACGGAGGAGCATTCAGTGTTCAGCAGAAATTTTCAGAGACACAGCCCGATCAGTTTGTCCTGAACTGCTATGACTCGAATTATAAAAATGAAACCGCAAAAATTACCGTAAACGGAGGCAGCTTTGCCGGATTCAATCCTGAAAACTGTGAAGCAGAGGGAAAAGAAACAAAATTTACATCAGCGGACTGCACAGTAACTCCAGCGACAGATGATAACGGTATTATATGGTATACTGTTACGAAATAAAATACTGATGTGAAGCATCGCAAAAAATAACATCACAAAAGGGTCAGTCTCATTCTATGAGGCTGACTTTTTTAATGCGGCCGGTGCGGCGAAAAGTTAATATAATTATCGGAAATTTGCAAAAGAATTCTGATTTTGCCTTGACTTTCGTATATCCAAGGGTTTGATGAATAAATTACATGTTTTTTTAGAAATCACGATAACAGATTTTACAGCGGAACTGTATAATAAAGCCAAGTAAGGAAGGAGAGCCGTCATGAAGAAACAGTTTCCCATATTTATTGCTGTATTTGTCACTGCAGTACTGATTTTAAGCGTTGTAATATTTCAAAACGGGAATGCTGATGACGGTGTCTCCGGAATCAGATATAATTCGGATCAGCCGCAGCCCTGGAGTGAAAATCTTCCTGATGGCAGCAATGCCGAAGGAATCAAGATACCGGGCTTCGGAAGGCTGTATTTTCCGGCAGATTCCGACAGGGTACAGATGACTTTGGCAAATCCGAGTGATAATCACTGTTATTTTGTCTATACAATTAATTTAAACGAATCTGATGGTGAGCTGCTCTACACCTCCTGCAATATTGAGCCGGGTATGGCTTTGTCGGAGATCACACTTTCACGCTCGCTTGCAGCGGGAGAATATGTACTTTATATTCATGTAACGCCCTATGATTCAGACAGCGGAAAGCGGCTTAATAATGCGCTTCTGAAAGCGCCGCTCGTTGTCACCGCAGAATAATCTGTTCTTAATGCCGGCCGGCTTGAGATAAATAAAAACAAAATCGCAAATTCGGAGGAAAACAATCGATGAAAAATAAAAAAATTATCTCACTTATGCTCGCAGTATGCGCCGTTTTGACTGTGTCGGCGGTTTCCGTATCGGCAGCAAGCGCTGTTCAGAACGCCACTGAAGCCCTTGGTACAGAGTGGACATATGAGCTGAAAAACGATCCTACCTACACCATTACCATTCCTTCTGCTGTTGAACTGTCCAAAAATGGAACGCAGGTCGAAATCACAGCGGAAAATGTTGCAAATCTTGACGGTCAGCGCGTCTCGGTTACGATTGCCGGAACAGACGCGTTCAGAAATCAGATGGTACTCTCAGGCAAAGACGCAAACGGCAGAAGCACATCTCTGCGGTATTCCATTACCACAGAAAGCGGCGAATTTATTGAAACCAATGCGTCAAGCGGAGCAGTTTGCGTTGACAAAGAACTTGCATCCTTTACTGAAGACGGAACATCAACATTCACGGTTACTCCTATCGCTCTTCCTTCTTCTGCTAAAGGCGTAACCTACAGCGGAAGCATGACATATGGCATCGAACTCGTTGATTAAGAAAAAAGTGATACCTGCCATGTTGACAGCCGTTATTCTGGCTATCAGCATGGCAGTTTCCGTATCAGCCGAGAGCGGCACATCGTTCTCATTCACGTTGGAAGAGGAAACGGTTATCACGGATTATGAGATTCCGATGGATAGCGGTACAAACAGCGGTACGGATAAATCAATATCACCCAAAACCGGAGATGAGGCTTCGTCGGTACTGTGGATCGCTTTACTGATAAGCTCTGCCGGTATGCTTGGAATACTGTGTCTTGACAGAAAGAAAAAAACTAAACAATAGTAATATATTCCCATTCAAAAGGCAGCGGAAAAGTTTTGCTTTCCGCCGCTTTTGTGTATTCAGAATAAAAATTATTTTATGATAGAATACCATATATCAGATCGTTTTTACATCCATTTTGCAATGCCGAATTCTTTTTTCATTGCCAATGTTTGTTAAATTGTCAGCAGTGCATATTTTCCTCTCCGTTTTGTCAATACTTTTATCAGTGATGAAGATAAAAATTCATCCTCAATATCTGTATCGGCATCAAGCGGAGGAAGTCTTGGATGTATCATAATAAAGTGGTTATCTGCGGAGTAAACACCGCAAAGCTGAAGACCTTGACCGATGAAGAAAAAAAAGACCTTCTTATTAAGTCTAAAAACGGAGATAAGGAGGCAAGGCAAAAGCTTGTTTACGGAAATCTTCGCCTTGTTCTATCGATTATACAGCGGTTTACATGCAGAAGCGACAATCTTGACGATCTTTTTCAGGTTGGCTGCGTGGGACTTATGAAGGCGATTGATAACTTTAATACAGAGCTTGACGTAAAATTCTCAACTTATGCTGTTCCAATGGTAATTGGAGAAGTCAGAAGATATCTTCGTGACAACAATTCAGTTCGCGTGAGCCGTTCTGTGCGTGATCTTGCATATAAAGCGCTTACTGCAAGGGAACAGCTTTCTTCCAAAATGCAGCATGAGCCAACAATTGCTGAAATAACAAAGCAGCTTTCGGAAAACGGTATAGAATGCAGCGAACATGATGTCAGCACTGCTCTTGAGGCAATTATCGAACCGATTTCTCTTTATGACCCGGTTTACGGAGACGGAAGCGGCGATTCTCTCTATGTTATGGACCAGATAAGCGATAATGACAATACTGACGAAAGCTGGATTGAAAATATCGCGCTCCGCGAAGCAATGAAAAAGCTGTCTGAGCGTGAACGGTCTATTATAGGAATGCGCTTTTTTTCCGGAAAAACTCAGATGGAGATAGCGTCGGAAATCGGAATTTCGCAGGCGCAGGTTTCAAGACTTGAAAAAGGCGCGCTTGAACGCATGAGAAGGGAATTGTAAATTACGTCAGTATTCGCCTCTATCATTCATTTTAAAGGGGTTACAAAATTGTATAAAGGCTGTTTAATAAGATAAGCAAAAATTGGTGAATGAAGTGCTCCCTTGGTTAAACCTGAAACCGCATATTAAGCTGATGACTTCTGCTGTATTATTAACGCAGAAAGTATATCGGCTTTTTTTGCGTTTTTCCTATTGCATAACCGTGATAACAGTGGTATAATTTATAAAATGTGTAAGTTTTATCAATTTTGTAACGGAAAAAGCGGTGACGGTGAGAACGGGTGAAAAAGTCTAAAAGAAAATTTTTCACACCGTGTCCTCCGATACACTATTTGCGAAAGGAATAGTTATAATTATGAAAGACAGAACATTTTCAAATCGAATTTCAGGGCTGACAAAAAAGGACATTATAACGATTCCAAATATCCTCAGTATGTTCAGGTTTATTTTGATACCGCTGATATTTGTTTTTTGGTTTAGAGATGAATATGTTTTTACATTTATTACGGTTGCGATTTCTGCTTTTACCGATGTACTTGACGGATTTATTGCCCGAAAGTTCAAGATGATAACCGATCTTGGAAAATTTCTTGATCCGCTGGCGGACAAGCTTACACAGCTTTCTGTACTTATTTGTCTTACCCTGAAATACAGATGGATAATAGCTGCGGTCATACTGCTTGCGGTGAAGGAACTTACAATGCTTGCCGCCGGCACAAGAGTTCTCAAAAAGACCGACAGAATGCCGTATGCGCGCTGGTACGGCAAGGCGGCGACAGCCGCACTGGACGTTTCTACCGCGCTTGTAATTCTCTTTCCCGATATTCCGGAATATATTGTAGTCATGATATTTACAGTCTGCGCAGCTTTGATAATATATTCGCTCGTACGCTATCTGATGCTTTACAGAACGATGATTGCCGAGCATGCCGGAAAAAACAGTGTGGATTCTAAAAAAGAAAGAAATTAATATTGTATGTACGCGAGAAAGCTTATAGAAATACTTAACCTGGCAGAACGGTTAAAAGATACGGAAAGACATTGCTATACGTCCAGAGGCCGCAGGGAAAGTGTCGCAGAACATTCTTGGAGACTGACTCTGATGGCTTATCTTGTAAGCGACGAATTTACCGAAGTCAATCTTGAAAAATTATTAAAAATGTGTTTGATACATGATTTGGGAGAAGCTTTTACCGGAGATATTCCGGCTTTTGAGAAAACCGAGAAAAATAAAATGCGTGAGGCGGAGCTGCTCAATGAGTGGGTGGAATCGCTTCCGGAGCCGTATTCCTCCGAGATGTTGTCACTATATCGTGAAATGTCGGAAAGAGAAACTCTTGAGGCAAAAATTTTTAAGGCGTTGGATAATATGGAAGCTCTTGTACAGCATAATGAATCGGACATAAAAACTTGGCTTCCGTTGGAATATGAGCTTCAGATGACTTACGGAAATGACACAGCATCTTTTTCCGAATATTTGACCGAAGTACGGGAGCTTGTCCGTAACGATAGCCGTGGAAAAATAGAAAATATAACCTAACGCAGATGTCCCCCGCCTTCTAAGGCGGTCGCCTCCTAAGGCGGCGGGTTCCACTTCAAGGTTTCAGTGGGAGTTATAATCTCCCACTGAAACCCTGAGGAGCTAACG
>CABPZV010000087.1 GCA_902462015.1 uncultured Eubacteriales bacterium
ATCAAAATCTATTCCCTCTTCATGCAGTCTTTCCGCCACGGCAAAGGTCAGTTCTTCAGCCTGCTTCGGAGAAAATCCGGTGTCATATGCCGAAACAGGGTAATATACCGCGCAGTCGCAGCGGTGAGAACCGCGCGTGAGCAGATAAGAAAGTCTTTCATAATATCTGAACCATGTTTTCGCGTGCTTCCAATAAGGCATACGAAAATGAAAATCAGGAGGAGCCCACTCCCACATACTGCCGTATGTAGTATAATAAAGACCGTGCATACAAAGCAGATTTGCACCAAAAATAAAATTTTCACTTGTCGGTTCAGAAAGCGAAGCAAGCGAAGTACCCCAACCTGAGCTATGATAGCCCTCAAGCCAGACTCTTTCATGACCGTACAGATGGGCTGCAGAGCTGCTTGTTTTAACTTTAATCAGATCTGCGCAACGATCGGGAGTATCGTTGCCGGGGGCTGTAAAATACTTTACAGCACGGAAATAGTCTCCGTATTCCGCCGGATTGTATCCCCGTGAACACTGATCACAGCCATACACAAGACCGCGCGATTTGTGAAATTCGTAAATCGGCTTAAAATATCCATCTTCTATAAAAGAAGCTTTAACATCAGCATAATCAAGACGTACGGCGGCTGCTTCCGACTTTTTTCCGCAGTCATCAAAAAGGAGATAGAGCTTTTTAACTATATCATAACCTTTCTGTTTCTTAAAACGCTCCGGAAAACTTTCAGACCACAAATGCCCGAAATCGCATCCTGCTATAAATTCATCCTGAAAGCAATAATTAAGAACATCCCTGCAGTCCTCGTCTATGTGAGACAGAAAATTTTCATAAAACAGCCTGCAAAGAAGTTTTCCAGCCTCCGGATTCATTACATCTATGGAATCAGGATTAATAACGCGGCGCACAGTTATTAGCTTGCCGCTGCACGGTGACGTATATGAATCTGAGCTTAATGCATAACATTTAGCCGAGGCTTCATTGCCATCCTGCAATGCAGATATATCCGGATGATCCGGATATATAATATCTTCTCCTGTAAATGGGACGATAACTCTTTCAAGCACATCGCCGCATCGCCTGTCTATACTTTCTCCCTCTTTCAGTTCTTTTATATCGCATTTAAGCTCTGATGCGCAGAGAGCATTTTCATATACGACCTTATCGACAAAAAAACCGTTTCCTATCCAGCCTATGGTATAATCAGAAATGCCTACTCCCATTCCAAGCTCTTTTGCAGTCCGGAAAGTATGATTTACAATCGTCCACCATTCGTCGCTGAACATTGCAGGAACACATTCGTATGTTTTTCCGAACCCTCCGCCTCCCGATTCAGGATCATGCGCAGGACAGCTATGACAAAAATTTATCTGAACCCCTGATACTCCGCCGGCCGAAAGAAGCCTCAGCTGGCTGTCAATTCGTCCGGTATCAAGCACATCGCCGTTCCACCAGTAAAATGGAACATTTCCGTAGCCGCGCGGGGGATTGACAAAATTCAAATATATGCCGCTGTTAGTGCTTAGATTATCTGTATTCATTACTCTGACCATACCCTTTGTACATAACAAAAATTTTCCGCCTTAGGTTCAATGCAGCGACAGACGCTCTGATAGGCAAGAATCAAGCTTTGATTCGAAAGACTATTTTTTCGGCTGATTTCCGTCCGATTCAATATTAATATCCGGATGAGTATCTTTCTTTTTCAGTTCTTTGCGCGGCAGACTTTGAGTCCCCGGCTCTGCCTGCTTATCTTTTTTCACCGTTTTATCAGTCTTTACACTGTAAGCAAGCTGCTCAGCTGAAGGTTCATATATTTTCTTAATGCTTTCGGCTGTCTGCTCCGACCTTTTCTTTTCAGATGAGGTTGCCCGAAAGATAATATAAATTATTGCAGCTAAGGCAATTACGGCCATTATAACAACCGAATAATCAGAAAAAAGCAATGTCTTGGCAATCGTAAGTATGTAAAGCGCTTCGCTTCTCGGAACGTCATTGCGAACAACCAGTTCAACCTTTCCAAGTACCCTGTCATTATAGCTAAGCGTCAGAAAACCGACAGCATCTCCCTTATTAAGCGGGGCATCAAGCTCGTCACTATTCAGAACAACTGTTTTTCTTATATCATTCTGAACGTCAATTCCAGTCTGCATAAAAACTTCAACGGTATTCTTAGGATACAGAGCTACCTTATCTGTCCCTGACGCCATATTTACCGGCACCTCCCGGATAATATCGCTGTCCTTTGCTATTGTAACATATCCAAAATTCTCGTATGCCCAGTCAAGTAACGATCGTATTGTAACAAAAGAATATATGTTTTCATCGTCATAACCTGCGCCCATCGCAATCGCAAGATATGACGTTCCCTCATGCTCAGCGGTAACTACGGCGCAGTAGCCTGCTTCCTCTGTAGCACCGGCATTTATCCCCTTTACATCCGGAGAATAATATTTATCTCCGTAATAGCTCGTCATAAACGAATTTTTCGTATATATATTCCTTACACCGGATTTATTTGTGGCAGGCATAATATATCTGTACTGACTGGCAATATCATAGTACTTGTACTGAACAAGAGCATATTTTGAAAGCTTTACGGTATCCGACAGGGTAGTCCTCATTTTCGGGTCATGCATTCCGGTAACATTTGTATACACAGTGTCATACATTCCCAGCTCATTAGCCTTCTGATTCATCAGCCCGACAAAATTTTCAGTACCGCCGCATATAGCGTATGCAAGAACTGAACAGCAGTCGTTTGCACCTCCCACGATTACGCCGTTAATCATATCCCGGAACGTAACAACCTCATCTCTGCGAAGATTAATATTATTTCCGGAAATGTCTCTGAGCATCTCCGCTGTAACTGTAATTTCGTAATCCCAGTCTTTAGTCCACTGTTCAATCGCGATAACAGCAAACATAATTTTTACAGTCGACGCAGGATATACCGAAAGCTCCGCATTCTTTGAATACATAACAACGTCATTCGAAATATTATACAAATAAACACAGCTTGTATCTGTTATTTCCGGCTCGTCGGTAGCGTATACCTCTCCTCCACAAAGCAGTGCGGAAAGAACGGCCGAAATAAAACATAAAAATACTGCGGCTCGCACGCCCTTTGGATATACAGCTCTTAATTTATTGTTTTTTTTATACATCCCAGCGTTTCCCTTTCCACGGAAATAACGTAATTTGTTAAAATTCAAAGACCGCATATTCAATACACAGCAATAACGGCCAGAAGCACTCCAAGTTGCTCAATAATTGGCAGCGTCTTGACCGAGAGCATCTTACTTTTAGTTATTAACGGTTAAGCCAATACGCTCAGCTGTAAAATTCTCTGCTCCATTTTCGGCAATCCTCTATATTTTGCCTTACTGCCTCTGAAAGCTCCTGTACTCCCGAAAATTTCTTTTCATCGCGCAGCTTTTCATAAAAAAAGATTTTAATTCTCTTTCCGTAAAGATCACCCGTATAGTCGAGAATGTAGCTTTCACATTTAACACGCCTTTCCCCTTCAACAGTCGGATTTGTTCCAACATTAGTGACTGAAAAAAAGCCTCCGGACTCTGAAGAGCTATCATCCAAAACTAATGTACGCGTAAGATACACACCACACTCCGGAACTGCGAATTTCTTTTCCGGCAGGATATTGGCAGTGGGAAAGCCGAGCGTTCTGCCCAAAGCCTTTCCGTGAATTACCACACCAAAAAGGCTGTACGGACGACCAAGCATAGAAGCAGCTTCCGCCGTACGGCCGTGGGCAAGCTGCTCTCGTATAGCAGTAGAGCTTACGACCGCGCCGCCGACAGTATAAGGCGGTATAACAGTTGAATCTCGTCCCGATGCAGTCATCAGTTTCTGCATAGTATCAGAATCTCCAGATGCGCCTGCGCCAAAGCTGAAATTATAACCGCAGACCGAATGAAAACAGTTCATCCCGACAATAACATTATCCGATATAAACTCATTCGGTGAAAGATTTCTGACCGTCTCGTAATCATCGGTAAAAAGATATTCAATTCCTGCTTCCTTAAACAGGCGACATTTTTCTGAAAAGGATGTGAGCTTTTTTCCGTTGCCTAATTCAAAACCGCGAAGCGTCCATACTGCCGGAGCAAGAACCCCGGCGCTCTCTGACGAAATTCTGACAACCTCCGTCAGCAAAGCGCGATGTCCTAAATGAACTCCGTCAAAGTTTCCAAATGCCGCCGCGCAGGCCGGAGCTGCTCCGGCCTGCTTACCGTCTTTAAGACTGATAATTCTCATAATCAAGCTATTCCCTTTAACTGCAAAGGATTTCTTTTATCACATGCCGCCTGAATTTTATGCGAAAATAAACTTAAACTGCAAACAGAGACACTCAAACATATTTCGAGTTTTTTATTTTGCAAGATATGCCTTCTGCTCGGCAGAAAGGGAGTCTATCTTCATTCCCATAGCTTCAAGCTTAATTTCAGCAACTTCTCTGTCAATTTCAGCCGGAACCTCATATACACGTTTTTCAAGACGCTTACCGTTCTTCGCTATATATTCAAGACACTTTGCCTGAAGCGCAAAACTCATATCCATAATTTCCGCAGGATGCCCATTTCCTGCAGCAAGGTTAACAAGTCTTCCCTCTGCGAGCAGATTAAGAACTCTCCCATCCTTCATACGGTATCCCACTATATTAGGCTTTCTCTGCCATTCGTTAACAGCAATCTCAGAAAGCGCAACTTTGTCGATTTCAACGTCAAAGTGGCCTGAATTTGCAAGAAGAACTCCATCTTTCATATTTTCAAAATGCTCACGTCTGATTACATCGCTGCATCCCGTTACAGTGATAAAGAGATCTCCAATTTTTGCGGCATCCTCCATCGGCATAACAGAAAATCCATCCATCGCAGCCTCTATCGCACGCACCGGATTAACCTCTGTAACAATAACTCTTGCACCCATTCCCTTTGCACGCATGGAAACGCCTTTTCCACACCAGCCATATCCGGCCACAACAACATTCTTACCGGCTATGACAAGATTAGTACTGTTCATTATTCCGTCAAGAGTAGACTGCCCAGTGCCATAACGGTTATCAAAAAGATGCTTGCAGTCTGCATCATTGACATCTATCATCGGAAAACATAGCTCTCCTCTGGCTTGTCTTGCGAATAAACGATGAATTCCTGTTGTTGTTTCCTCTCCCCCGCCAAGCAGATTCTTACGATACTCAATACATTCGCCGTGGAGTAGATTCGTAAGGTCTCCTCCGTCATCTATCATAAGATCCGGACAAAAAGCAAGCGTTCTCTTTAGATGTTCAGTATATGTATCTTCATCAACCCCATGGCGAGCGTTTACCTCAAAGCCGTCGGAAGCAAGCGCAGCAGCGACATCGTCCTGAGTAGAAAGCGGATTGCAACCAGTTACGCGAACATCGGCTCCGCCTGCTTTTAAAGTAAGCGCAAGATAAGCAGTTTTTGCCTCCAGATGAATAGACATTGAT
Source organism: uncultured Eubacteriales bacterium (assembly GCA_902462015.1). GTDB lineage: Bacteria > Bacillota > Clostridia > Oscillospirales > CAG-272 > UMGS911. Next base: position 5,502 of record CABPZV010000087.1, read on the forward strand.
ATTTTCTGCCCGGAAAAAGGCTTAGTCTGTGTGAATTCCTTATTGATTCTGCTCAGAACCGGCATGTAGCTTTTTACCCAGTTTATTTTATCCCATCCGGAACTCGCTAAACTTATATCCTTGATATCACTCATTTTAATCCCATACCTTCCTAACGTGAAAAATTGTGTTCAGAGTAAGAATTTATACAATATCCGCAAATTTTGCAATCAAATATATACATATAATGTATTATAACAAAAACAGCATTTCTTGTCAACTTACGAATTCACCTGATAACTATGGTTTTTCAATAAGGGGCTTGCCCCGTCAAATGGCGGGACATCTTGCCTAAGTTATACCGACATCCGCCAATAACAATTTCCTGCAAACATTATTTTGTATCCGTATAATCCCCATCTGGGGCCGTATGAAGAAATCTGAATATAAACGGTATACTTATCAGTCCGGATGCGACGTCGGCTAAAGGCTGTGAAAGAAGAATTCCGCGAAGCATAAAAAAATGCGACATTATAAAAATTAACGGTATGAAAATCACTCCTGAGCGCATCAAAGAAAGTATCGAAGATACCCCCGGCCTTCTTATACTTTGATAAAGCATATTGACAGGCACGGATATTGGAAAGAAAATAAGTCCTGCAGAAGAATATTTGAGCGCCTCCGAGCCGATTGAGACGACACTCTCACTTTTCTGAAAAAAATTAACTATCTGCTCAGAAAAAATCATCCCCAGCAAAGCGATAATTCCAACTGCCGCAAAAGCAAAAACCGTTGTAAAAACCAGTCCGCGCTTCACACGCCTATACTTTCCTGCCTGATAGTTAAAAGAAGAAACCGGCTGAAATCCCTGTCCTATTCCCAAACCGATGCACATTATAAAAGAAGAATACTTTCCGACGACGCTGAGCGCAGCTATAGCAGCATCTCCAAACGGTTTTGCAAGATTATTAAGAATCCCGTTCGAAATAGATGAAAGTCCCTGCCTTATAAGAGAAGGAAATCCCACTTTAATTATTGACAGATAGGTCTTTAAACTCCGGCTTATAAACCGGTGGGAAATTGTTCCCTGAGCCATTTTGCAATACCAAAAAAACAAAATTATAAAGCTTACAAGCTGTGAAACAGCTGTAGAAATCCCTGCGCCAAGCACGCCGAGTGAAAATACTCTAATAAGCAAAAAATCTCCGAATATATTGAGTACCCCTCCTGCAGTAAGGCCAATCATAGCATAAAAAGCCTTTCCCTCATACCGAAGATTGTTATTCAATATCAATGAACAAATCATAAAAGGACACGAGATAAGCACACAAAGTCCATAATCACGAGCATAAGGAAGAATCGTATCCGTGGAGCCAAGCAAACGCATGAATGGAGACAGAAAAATAATTCCGAATACAGAAAGAAGCGTACCGATTACAGCGCCCGTGAAAAACGCTGTAGAAACATATTTCGACGCACGCTTTATATTCTTCTCCGCAAGTGAGGCAGACACAAAGGATCCGCTTCCGTGTCCCAGCATAAATGCAAGCGCCTGTATTATTGCCTGAAGCGTAAATAAAATCCCGGTTGCAGCCTGCGGACTTTCTCCGAGAGTTCCTACAAAATATGTGTCCGCAAGGTTGTAAATTCCACTTATCAACATCGACACCGTGGTCGGAATTCCAAGCGTTACAATAAGACGGGATACCGGGGTTTCCGTCATTTTCTTATAATATGCCTCGGCTGCTTCTGCTTCACTTATATTGCTCATCTGTACTGTAGCTCCTTCCCGACGTTTGTCCGTATTATCTTTGCGCCTTTCGGATATAATGCTGTTAAATATATATCCGCCGTGAGGATATACCGTCGCGGCGGAAAACATTTTCATTATTTCTTCTGATATCCGTCCGGATTATTCTTCTGCCAGTTCCAGCTATCCCTGCACATATCCTCGATACCGTATTCCGCTTTCCAGCCGAGAATATCTGCCGCCTTTGACGGATCAGAATATAATTCATCTATGTCGCCGGGACGCCTGGGAGCTATCACATACGGTATCTTAATATCATTTACTCTCTCAAAGCTATGAACAATATCGAGCACACTGTATCCGATGCCTGTTCCAAGATTGATTACATCCGTTCCCTTTATCTTCCGGCAGTAATCAATAGCCTTGACATGACCGCGCGCAAGATCGACAACATGTATGTAGTCCCTCACTCCGGTTCCGTCATGCGTTTTATAGTCATTGCCGAACACATTGAGATGATCCCTCTTGCCTACCGCCACCTGTGTTATGTATGGCATCAGATTATTTGGTACACCGTTGGGATTCTCCCCGATAACACCGCTCGGATGCGCACCGATAGGATTAAAATACCTCAGAAGCACTGCAGAAAGCTCCGGACGGGCCGCCGCAGCATCGGCAATGATCTGTTCAATCATCCATTTTGTCCATCCGTATGGATTTGTACACATACCGCGCCCGTCTGTTTCTGAAATCGGAGTTTTCTTCGGTACACCATAAACTGTAGCCGAGGAACTGAAAATCAGAAAACGTACCCCGAACTCTTCCATAATATCAAGGACAGCGAGCGTCGTATTAATATTATTTCGATAATACGAAACCGGATATTTCACAGAATCTCCGACCGCCTTATACCCTGCAAAATGAATCACGCCGTCAATACCCTCAGTCTCAAAAACTGCACGAAGCGCGTTTTTGTCAGATACATCGGTTTCATATACCGGTATAGTTCTTTCTGTAAGCTTTTCTGCCCGTTTAACAGCTTCAGGCGTACTGTTAAAATAATTATCAGCTATAACAACATCATAGCCGCATCGGCAAAGCTCAACGGCCGTATGAATACCGATATACCCTGCGCCTCCGGTAAGCAATATTTTCATAGAAATCTCCAATCTGCCGCCATCCGCGGCGAATAAAGAAAATCAAACAGATAAA
>CABPZV010000088.1 GCA_902462015.1 uncultured Eubacteriales bacterium
ATACCGCACTTTATACACTTTTCCTGGTCAATTTCAAACGGAGATTTAATCTGTCCGGAAATTGCGGAAACAGGACATTGACGTGCACAAAGAGAACATCCCTTGCACTTTGCAGGATCAATCTTATACTGCATAAGCTTTTTGCAGACCTTTGCAGGACATTTCTTATCCTGAATATGTGCAATATATTCGTCTCTGAAATGTGTAAGTGTCGATACAATCGGATTGGCAGACGTCTGACCAAGCGCGCAGAGAGAGTTTGTCTTTACTGTACGTGCAAGCTCTTCGAGCGCCTCAAGATCCTCCATCGTACCCTTACCTTCTGTAATTTTATTCAGAATTTCAAGCATACGCTTTGTTCCGATTCTGCACGGCGTACATTTACCGCATGACTCGTCGCATATAAACTCCATATAAAACTTTGCAACGTCTACCATACAGTTATCTTCATCCATAACTATAGCGCCGCCGGAGCCCATCATCGAGCCTTTGGCAACAAGATTATCAAAATCAATGGGCTCGTCAAGATACTCAGCTGTCAAACATCCTCCGGAAGGTCCTCCGGTCTGTATGGCCTTAAACTCTTTTCCTCCCGGAATTCCGCCGCCTATATCATAGATAAGCTCACGCAGAGTTGTCCCCATCGGTATTTCAACAAGTCCTACATTGTTTATCTTACCGCCGAGAGCAAATACCTTTGTTCCCTTTGATTTTTCAGTACCGAATTTTGCAAATGCAACCGCGCCGTTGCGCAGAATATAGGGAACGCATGCAAGTGTTTCAACGTTATTGACAATCGTAGGCTTCTGCCACAGACCTTTAACTGCCGGGAACGGAGGACGCGGGCGCGGCATTCCGCGTTTGCCCTCAATCGAGTTCAGCAGAGCAGTTTCTTCACCGCAGACAAAGGCCCCTGCACCCAAACGGATATGTACATTAAAGCTGAATCCGGTTCCGAGAATATTCTCTCCAAGGAGACCCTCTTTTGTCGCCTGCTCAATTGCAATGCGCAGACGGGAAACCGCTACAGGATATTCAGCACGAACATAGAAATATCCGTTTTTAGCGCCGATTGCATAACCTGCAATTACCATACCTTCAATGACTGCAAGGGGGTTGCCCTCAAGAATCGAACGGTCCATAAATGCTCCCGGGTCACCCTCATCTCCGTTACAGACAACATACTTTTCATCATTGTCCTGATTATAGGCAAACTGCCATTTTCTGCCTGTAGGGAATCCGCCGCCGCCGCGTCCGCGAAGTCCGGAGGCAAGAATCTCATCAATAACAGCTTGGCGGTCCATAGACAGTGCTTTTGCAAGTCCGGAGTATGCCCCAAAACCCAGCGCTTCGTCTATATTTTCCGGGTCAATGGTGCCGCAGCCGTAAAGTGCAATTCTATGCTGCTTCTTGTAAAAGTTAATGTCGTCCTGCTTCTGAACCTTCTCTCCGCTTGCAGGATCTACATATAGCAAACGTTCGACAATTTCTCCGCCGACAATATCTTTCTCAATTATTTCTTCTACATCTTCAAGCTTAACAAGCCTGTAAAGCGTGTCCTCAGGGAATATCTTTACAAAAGGTCCCTGCGAGCAAAACCCGAAACAGCCGACTTGATTTACAGTAACTCTGTCCCCAAGCTTCTTTTCTTCTATTATTTTTTCAAATTTTTCTCTAATCTCTTTAGAATTTGATGAAAGACATCCAGTTCCTCCGCAAAGCACAATTGCACGCTTACCGCATGTACCGTCAAACTTTCCGGCAAGATACTGAGAATTCTTTTCTATTCTCTGTCTGAGCTCTTCAGGTGTCTTAATCATTTTATCTTAAGCCAATTCCTTTCATATATATTACAGAGTTTTTTCAGGCATTTCTGTAGGATTCGATAATTTCAGAAACATCATTAACTGCGACCTTTGGATACACTTTACCGTTAATTGTAACTGCAGGCGCTATACCGCACGCACCGATACATCTAAGTGCATCGAGAGTAAACATTCCGTCATCCGTGGTCTGACCTGGCTTAATTCCAAGAAGCTCCGAAAACTTGTCTATTACATGACTTGCGCCCTTAACGTAGCAAGCAGTTCCAAGACAACAGCCAATTATATACCTACCCTTAGGCATAAGAGAAAAAAATGAGTAAAATGTTACCACACCGTATATCTCTGCAACCGAAATACCGGTTTTTTCAGACACGCGCTCCTGAACTTCAAGCGGTATGTATCCGAATTCGTTTTGGATATCACTGAGAATCATCATTAGCGGCGTGTTTTCGTCGGCGTATCTTTCACAGATTTCGTCGATTTTATCCAACGCCCTTTCCTGAATGTGGGCCATAAGAAACCTCCTATACATTCCTGTGTATAATTATAATAGTATGCGTCCTTCTCCGGATAAATTCGAATTGGAAATACTTCGCATTCCGAATTCATTCCACCGATTTTCAGCGAATACTGAACATATCACTGGAGAAAAGATTAAAAGGTTAACGCTTTGCAATACGCAGACGCGAAAAAAGATGCGGACTGAAGCCTGCCGCATTACTTGTATCATTAATTATATCACAATCAATCCATTTTTGCAATACTATTTTCTAAATATAAGCCGTTTTTTCTTCCAATTTATTCCTTTTTTGGATTCCATTTGCAAAAAAAGATGCCGTTCTTAAAATAAAGTTCACATTTTATTTACGCCATTGCCTTGAAAATTATTTCCCGATAGTTTAAATTGGAAACCGACAGGTTTTAATCAGCCTTATAAAAATTCATTTTTTCTGAATGAGCAGTCTAATTTTTATCGGTCAAACATGCTGTTTAATAAAGAAAAAATGAATCATCAGACGTTTCTCTAACGTCTGAAATTCCGTAAAAAGGGGGGACCTGATGAACCGAGTCACACCGATTGACGACGGAATATTTTTTGACAATAGCTTTCGGAAAGCCCTTCGTTCTCCGACATACTCGATCTGCTATGTCAAGCGCAAATATTTATTTCGTCGAACCGAACCATATTCTGAACCCCAAGCTATGCTGTGCGACACGCTCTGCATTCCGGTTCAGGAAACAGGTCTGAGTTCTCTGAACGGTATTCTGCACCGCCGTAAAGTAACCGAAGCTCCGACAGACGTAATTATGCCTGACCACTCCGGAGAAAAAGCGAAAAGGCGTACTGAAACCGGTAAACGGATCGGTATCCGCAATATCACTTTCGCAATTATTTATTCAATTTTTGCTATATGTATTCTGTATACATGCATAAACCATATCAGCTCGGACTCTGATATAGGATTATCGCGGATCGTAACTCCAAATTCTTCTGAGTATGAAACATCAGGCAAAGCATTCTCATTTTACAGTCCGACAACATATATAAATCTTGAATGCGAATCGCTTGGTATAAACAGTCTTGTTGCGGCGCCGGCTGCAACAGCACGGGAGTTTGTTAAAAGCCTTAACTTGGGTTTTGATGACGATGACATTCTTAGCTGTGCAGACGATGTAATTGTCACCGATGGTATGACTATCTCTGTCGATATCGTTGAGACCGAAACAGTCGAAATCAATGCCGAGGTACCATTTTCCACTCAGACCACACACGTACAGACCATTCCGAAAGGGACAGTAAACATAATCGAAGAAGGAAAAAACGGAAGCAGTATTCAGCTTGTAAGGCAAATCTACATAAACGGCGAACTTTCCGAGTCGAAGGTTTTATCTGAAACCATCACGGTTGAGCCTGTTCCTCAGATTTGCGAAGAAGGCGTGGGAGGCACTGTTATGATTGGCGGTAAATCCTACAGCTACTCTTATTACCGCGACGTTGAAGCGACTGCATACGGAGGTCCTGAATTCGAGAACGGCCGTACCAGCTCCGGAAAGATAGTCGACGAGGGTATGATCGCCGTCGATCCCGATATTATAGCGCTTGGTTCAAGTGTCTATATCATAGGGAAAAACGGTTACTCTATGTTTGACGGTTTTTACAAAGCTGAAGATACCGGCGGACTGATAGTCGGAGACCGCATTGATGTCTATACGGGCGGCGATATAAATGTTGCTATAAACTTTGGACGCCGTGCAATGCGAGTCTATATCTTCGAATAAGATATCCTGATATATGAGACATTCTGGGTCAGAATGTCTCATATTATAATCATACAGAAAAAATCAGGAAAAAGTAAACAGCTGCAAGATAATCTTTCAGGCTAAAGTTTTGTACCCTGTCAGCCGGTCAGAAAGATCGTCAGAGTACAGGATATAAAACCGGACAAAACTCAAAGTATTTCAATAAGGGGATTGCCCCGTCAAATGGCGGGACATCTTGCCTAAGTTATAAAAGGCAGGGTTATAAGTCTGAAAAACAAATTTTTCAGACGCAAGTTTTGCGCTTTTCTTTCAGAGAAAGCACAAACCAATCACAAAATATCTGAAAGGAATGGTCATAATTATGAAGCATAAATACAAAACGCACGGAACCTGCTCTTCGGAAATAACATTCAGTCTCGACGGCGATATAGTTTCTGATATCGCCTTCACGGGCGGCTGCAACGGTAATCTTAAGGCAATTTCAAAAATTCTCGACGGTCAGACGGTCGAATTCATCGTAGACAAGCTTTCCGGAAACACCTGCGGATTTAAAAATACCTCCTGTGCAGACCAGCTGGCATGCGCCGTAAAAAGCGCCTACGATGAGGAAAATAACCTTTAAAATGCTGACAATAACATATTTTATTTTATCGCTTAAATAACTGCAAGAAAAAATTATCAATATATCATTGACATTGTATACTCATTGTGCTAAAATGTCACTCGAAATGCGGTAAATGTCATAAGATTAACCGCAAAATAAATTTGGATTTCTGCTAAAAGGAAGGATCTACCGATTATGAAATCAAACGAAATTTTTGAACGCGAAGGCGCAGAATGGACAAATTACTGGTGGGATGAAGCCGGTTTCTTCGACAGAGTCAGAGTTGCCTGCATCGGTGACTCAATTACACACCATTACCGTCCGGAAGTTCAAAATCTTTTAAACGACAGAAAAATATCAGTTGACCAGATGGCAGGCTCACACTGTGCCGGCGACCCCGCGTATATTGCAGGACTCGAATATTTCTTTGGCATGCATCAAAACTATCTCTATGATGTTATTCACTTTAATAACGGGCTCCACGGCGAATGCAATAATACAAAAATCCCCTTTGATATCTACTGCCAGGGAATAAAACACGCAATCGCAGTAATCCGCCGTCTCCAGCCGCAGGCAAAAATCATCATAGCAACCTGCACTCATATGACCTACGGACAGCCCGATAACTCTAAACTTGATTTGGAAAAAAACGCAGTCGTTATGAAACGGAATGAATTTCTCAGACAGTTTGCTGCTGAAAACGGATATATGCTTAACGATCTTTTCCCGCTTGTTGCCGGCAAGGCTGAATATCCTCATATAGACGGAATCCACTTCGGACCTGAGGGCGTTAACCTCCTTGCTCACACAGTCGCAAATAAGATTCTGGAAGCGCTTGGACAAGAGCCGCTTGACAAGTAAAAGATATTTGTTTACGCGAATGTAAGTAATATAAATAAAACTCCGGTCTCTCAGCCGATATACTTCCAAAAATTATGTTCTTTTGGAGGTTCATATCAGTGGTAAAAAGCGGAGTTTTTTTATTTTCAATTTTAAAAATAGTGCATTAACTTTCAGATCTGAACGAAAAATCTTTGCACTTGACAAAAATATCCGCAAGTGATATAATATTCTTATAATACTTTTTTACAATAGTAAACGATATGTTTTTACGGAGGATAATCGTATGGTAGTAGCCGGTGATTTCAAAAACGGCGTTACATTTGAAATGGACGGAAATGTGCTTCAGGTACTCGAATTTCAGCATGTTAAACCAGGTAAAGGCGCTGCGTTTGTCAGAACTAAGCTCAGAAACGTAATTACCGGTGCAGTTGTTGAAAAAACCTTTAATCCCACTGATAAATTTGAAAATGCTTATGTCGAGAGAAAAGATATGCAATATCTTTACAGCGACGGCGATCTTTATTATTTTATGGATATGGAAACCTATGAGCAGCTTCCCATCGGAGCAGACAAGCTCTCGGACAATTTCAAATTCGTCAAGGAAAACATGATGTGCAAAATTATTTCCTACAAAGGAAATGTTTTCGGAGTAGAGCCTCCCATGTTTGTTGAACTTGAGGTAACCGACACAGAGCCCGGCTTTAAAGGTGACACTGCAACAGGCGCTTCAAAGCCTGCAACCCTTGAAACAGGCGCACAGATCAAAGTCCCGCTGTTTATTAATATCGGAGATGTTCTTCGGATCGACACCAGAACAGGTGAATATCTCGAAAGAGCATAAACGTCGGTCTAATTGGGATACTTTTTTACGATATCAAGAACGCTTTTTCAAATTAGAAAGGTATGGTTAATACAATGAAACTTACAGAAAAGGCAGCTTACATTAAAGGACTTATGGAGGGCATGAAATTTGACGATAACTCCGACGCAAATAAGCTTCTTGCAAAGCTGGCGGAAATCGTTGACGAAATGGCTCACGCTATAGATGAACTTGAGGCAAAAACAGACAGGACGAACGATTACGTCGACGAGCTTGATTATGACCTCGGCGAGCTTGAGGAACTTGTATATGACGAGGATTGTTCCTGTGAATATGATTGTGACGATGATGACTGTTGCTGCTGCGAAGAAGATGACGATGCAGACCTTTACGAGATTGAGTGTCCGAAGTGTCATGATAAAATATATGCAAGTGAAGAAATGATCAGCGACTCGCTCAAATGCCCTAACTGCAATGAAAGCATTACAAATATTACAGCTGAGGACTAATTACTGAATAAACGATTAAAAACTTCGCCTCTCGGAGTATGCTCTGTACAGAGCTGTCTCCTCTATGGCGAAGTTTTATTTTTTTATTGTCAGAGATACTTTGTCAAGCCGCTTTACCAGCCGGCTTTATATCAAGACGACACCATAAATTCTGGGGAAATCTCAATTTAATTATATGCATATTATTCATTCCTGTTTTATTGAATAACGATAATTTTTTTATAATATAAATTAAAAACACCTTGACAAATGATAAATCGCGTAGTATAATGCTATTCAATACCAAGTGGAGCAGGATATATGTCAGAAAATAAATCTTTTAAACTGTGTCAAGAAGATTCGGATGAAAAAAATTTTACATATGATTTTGTATCTTGACGGTCACTTTGAATGACACTGTATCAAATTTGAAATCTAAAACCACTTGAGTATATAAGATTAGAAAGGAACGGTCATAACTATGCATTTAAGCAATGAAAAATTAAACAAAGCTGCGGTAGTACTCACAAAAATCATTGAAGTATTCCACTGGGTCGCAGTCGGATTACTATCCGCAAGCCTGATTGTCTATTTTTTGAATGATAATCTACTCAAATACCTTATGGATGTCGGAAACGGAGAATTTGCCGTTTCAGGGTACTCCGTCAATGTCTTGAGCGAATCCGGTGATTTGATTGCCGGAGCATTTGTTCCGGCACTGACGGCAGGAATAATCGTATGCGGACTGACAGCTATGATTTTCCGCAATATCTACCTGATTTTTAAGACAACCAATGGAAAAACAAAATTTTCAAAGGGCACAACTCCCTTTCAGCCGGAGAATGTACGAATGCTGCGAGAAATTGGAATTTTTGCTATACTTATTCCTGCAGTTGAATTTATCTGCGATGTAATTACAAAAATAATTGTAGGCGTGGATTTCGTTGAATCAAGTATTTCCATAACGGGAATCGTACTCGGAATCGCCGTACTCTGTCTTTCGCAATTTTTTGTACACGGTATGGAGCTGCAGCGCGATTCTGACGGTTTACTCTGAAAAATGTGTTAAGTTTGAAATAAGCCTTTCAAACTATATATAAAAGGTATGGTATTGTATATGGGCAAAATAATTTTAAAACTTGACGTTGTTATGGCAGACCGGCACATGTCGCTGAATGAGCTTGCTGAAAGGGTCGGCATAACAAATGTCAATCTATCAAAGATAAAGAACAACAAGGTCAGTGCTATTCGTTTTTCTACGCTCGCAGCGATTTGTGAAACACTTGACTGCACTCCCGGCGATATTTTAAAATATATGGAAACATAGCTGAGGCTGAAAAAAATTACGTAATTAAGAAACTCGTAATCGGGATTTCATAAAACAGATAACTGACTTCAGAAAAATATAATCCGGTCATGCCATACCAAACGAATCATAATACAAAGAATACATCGCTGGCCGGCATGACCGGATAAGTTAATTTCGAGGGCAAGTTTTCTGTTCACGGCTAATATGAACAGAAGCCACCCGGCATTGTGGGCTAACGCAACGCAAAACACGCACGGTCTTTACTTTTAA
>CABPZV010000089.1 GCA_902462015.1 uncultured Eubacteriales bacterium
CCGCACGCGCGGCAAACAAACGCTGTCAGCTGCTCCGCAAGCTGCAGCCGGATTATATAAATATATTTTGCAAGCTGAAAGACCTGAAATCTGCATTTTCGCAGAAATCAGGCCTTTCGACTTTTAATTAAGCGCAAGCTTATCTTTAAGATACATTCCTGTATAGGACTTTTTATTTTTTGCAACCTCTTCAGGAGTACCGGCTGCAACGATTTTTCCGCCGCCGTCTCCTCCATCAGGTCCAAGATCAATGATGTAATCTGCGGTTTTAATAAGATCGAGATTATGCTCGATGACAAGTACGGTATTGCCGTTATCGACAAGTCTCTGCAGAATATCTATAAGCCGTGACACGTCCGCGCTGTGCAGCCCTGTAGTAGGTTCGTCAAGAATATAAAACGTTTTTCCTGTAGAGCGTTTTGAAAGTTCTGTTGCTAACTTGATTCTCTGCGCTTCGCCGCCTGAGAGCGTTGTGGACGACTGACCTATTTTTATATATCCAAGACCAACTTCGCTCAAAGTTTTAAGCCTTCTGAAAATTGACGGAACTGCCGAGAAAAATTCCAGCCCCTCCTCAACCGTCATGTCAAGTACATCATATATGCTCTTTCCCTTATACTTAACCTCAAGAGTGTCACGGTTGTATCTGTGTCCCTTACATACGTCGCAGGTTACATATACATCAGGAAGAAAATGCATTTCAATTTTTTTCACGCCGTCACCTTCGCAGGCCTCGCATCTGCCGCCCTTCACGTTGAAGGAGAAGCGGCCAGCCTTATAACCGCGCTTTTTTGCATCTGGCGTTGAAGCAAAAAGTTCCCGGATATCGCTAAAAAGTCCGGTATAGGTCGCCGGATTTGAGCGCGGAGTGCGTCCGATCGGGCTTTGGTCGATTGCGATTACCTTATCCAGCATATTGATTCCGTCAATTCTATCAAATTTACCCGGAAAAGTATTCGCGCGGTTCAAATCATGCGCTAAAACCGGATAGATGATTGAATTTACAAGCGACGATTTTCCAGAACCAGATACTCCGGTTACGCAGACGAACGTGCCGAGGGGTATTTTTACATCAATTCCGCGCAAATTGTTTTGCCTTGCCCCATAAACGGTAAGAAAACTGCCGTTTCCACCCCTACGCTCTGATGGAACAGAAATTTCCTTTCTTCCAGAAAGATAATCTCCGGTAATGGAAGCTCTGTTTTCCATGATCTCTTTCGGTGTGCCTGCGGCGACGACCCGGCCGCCGTGTATTCCTGCTCCAGGTCCAATGTCGACGATGTAGTCGGATTCAAGCATAGTTTCTTCATCGTGTTCTACTACAATCACGCTGTTGCCCATGCTCCTCAGATTTTTCAGCGCTTCGATCAGCCGGCCATTATCCCGCTGGTGAAGTCCGATACTCGGCTCGTCGAGAACATACAAAACCCCTATCAGCGCGGAGCCGATCTGCGTTGCAAGTCTGATTCGCTGTGCCTCTCCTCCGGACAGAGTTCCTGCCCGACGTGACAGATTGAGATAATCAAGCCCCACCGTATCGAGAAAACGCAGTCTTGCCCTGATTTCCTTAAGTATTTCTTTTGCTATAACCGTTTTTACCTCGTCAAGCTCAAGAGCGTCAAAAAATGCTATAGCCTCCTTGACCGACATACTGCACACCTGGTCTATGTTCATTCCGCCGATCGTGACCGCGAGTACCTCCGGCTTCAGTCTTTTTCCCTTGCAGGTATGACATGCGATTTCCTCTACAAACTGCTCGTAGTACTCGTCCTGCGTCTGGTCGAAACGAAGCTGTATCATTCCGACAAGTCCGGCAAACTTAATATCCTGATGGCGCACGGTGCCTTCGAAGCTTCGCACGATAGAATACACCTCGTCGCCCGTGCCGTATGCCAATGCCTGAAGCGCGCTTTCGGAATAGTCACAGATCGGGGTATCGAGCGTAAAGCCGTGCTTTTCACCTACCGCCTTGAAAAGCGGCCCCATCCAGGTATCGTCGTCAATGCTTTTAAAGCCGTTGCAGACGACAGCACCTCCGCGCAGAGACAGCGATTTGTCAGGAATCAGCCGGTCAAAGGAAATTACCCTTTTCTCACCGATTCCGGCGCAGTCCGGACATGCGCCTATTGGATTATTAAATGAAAACATTCGCGGCTCTAATGCGGTAACGCTGATGCCGTGCTCCTCACACGCATAATTCTGCGAAAAGGACATTTCCTCCGTTTCGTTTCCGTCGCGGTCGATTACGCTGATTACAAGATTACCGTCCGACAGTGAAAGAGCAGTTTCAACTGAATCACTCAGCCTTTCGCGTATATTCGGCTTTATCACCAGCCGGTCTACCACAACGTCGATTTTATGCTTTTTATTCTTGTCAAGCTTGATTTCTTCGCCTATCTCGTACATGCTGCCGTCGATGCGGAGACGAACAAAACCGCTTTTTTTTGCGTCCTCAATCACTTTTTCGTGACGGCCTTTTTTGTCGCGCACAACTGGCGCTAATACAAGAAAGCGCGTCTTTTCTTCGAGCTTCAGCACGCTGTCGATTATCTGGTCGGTGGTCTGCTGAACAATTTCACGGCCGCATACGGGACAGTGCGGTATGCCGCAGCGCGCATAGAGCAGCCGGAGATAATCGTATATTTCTGTGACAGTTCCCACCGTTGAGCGAGGGTTGCGCGAGGTGGTTTTCTGGTCAATTGAAATTGCCGGGGAAAGCCCTTCTATGGAATCGATGTCAGGCTTATCTAACTGTCCGAGAAACATTCGGGCATATGACGACAGCGATTCTACAAAACGCCTGTGCCCCTCTGCATAAATTGTGTCAAACGCGAGAGAGGATTTTCCTGAGCCGGAAATTCCGGTAAAAATTACAAGCTTGTCTCTCGGAATTTTCAAGTCGATATTCTTAAGGTTATGTACGCGTACTCCGCGCACCGTTATATATTTTGAATCCATTTACAGCTTAAACTCCATTCCGCTATAAGCGGCTTAAATTAATTTTCTCATTTTTTCGTTCTTCCCGTATCTGCTTTATCCTTTTGACTCATCCGGATAGTTTCTATTTTATCGCGCAGGTATGCAGCACGTTCAAAATCGAGAGCGGCCGCGGCTGTCTTCATCTCGGAGGCAAGCTCTTCGATCAAGGCGTTTCTCTCTTCGTCCGTAAGAATTGCGGCGCTTTCCTTATGGCTGAGTGCCTTTCTTGAATTTCCTTTTTTGCCGACTTCGGTGTGCGTACCGATTTCGATCACGTCACGTACAGACTTGACGATTGTCTGCGGTGTAATTCCGTGTTCTTCATTGTACTCCATCTGAACTTTTCTTCTTCTGTTAGTCTCGTCAATGGCTCGTTTCATCGATCCGGTAACCGTGTCAGCATACATTATGACCTTTCCGGATGCGTTCCGCGCGGCGCGGCCGATAGTCTGAATCAGTGAAGTTTCTGAGCGAAGCAGTCCTTCCTTATCCGCATCGAGAATCGCTACCAAGGAAACCTCAGGAATATCAAGTCCCTCTCTGAGCAGATTGATTCCAACCAGCACGTCGAAAAGTCCGAGTCTCAGATCTCGTATTATCTCCATTCGCTCTATCGTTTCAACGTTGTGATGGATATAGCGTACCTTTATCATATTAGCATTCAGAAATTCGGTCAGATCCTCGGCCATCTTTGTCGTCAGCGTGGTTACGAGAACGCGCTCTCCGCGCTCAGTTCTTTCGCGAATCTCGCCGATAAGATCGTCGACCTGACCGGAAACCGGTCGGACTTCCACTTCAGGGTCAACCAGCCCGGTAGGCCTTATGAGCTGCTCGACAATCTGCTTTGATCTCGTACACTCATATTCCGCCGGAGTCGCGCTGACATATATGATTTGGTTTACCTTCTTTTCAAATTCATCAAAAAACAAAGGACGGTTATCAAATGCAGAAGGCAGCCTGAAACCGTAATTTACAAGATTTTCTTTTCGCTTGCGGTCGCCTCCGCTCATCGCCTTAATCTGCGGAAGCGTAACATGCGATTCATCGATAAACATCAGAAAATCTTTAGGAAAATAATCGAGCAGCGTCATTGGTGTTGAACCGGGAGCTCGTCCGGAAAGTATTCTCGAGTAGTTTTCAACGCCTGAGCAGTAGCCTATTTCCTGAATCATCTCAAGATCATATCTTGTTCTTTCTTCGATTCTCTGCGCTTCGATTAGCTTCCCATTTGCACGGAAATACTCCACCCGTTCAAGCATTTCGTTTTCCATTACTTCCATCGCCTGCTCGCGCGCCGCTTCCGACACCGCATAATGGGTCGCCGGATATATTGCGGCATATTTCAGATCGCGGATTATATCCTGCGTTACAGTGTCAATTTCTGATACACGGTCGATTTCTTCACCAAAAAATTCCACCCGAATCGCAGCATTTTTACTGTTAGCAGGAAATACTTCAACGGTATCGCCGCGGACGCGGAATTTATTACGGACGAGATTGAGGTCATTGCGGTCATATGAAATTGATACAAGATGTGATATAAATTCGTCACGGTCCATCGCCATACCCGGCCTGACGGCAAGAACAAGCTGAGAATATTCGTTCGGATCTCCGAGCGAATATATGCAGGAGACCGAGGAAACTATAATCACGTCGCGGCGCTCAAATAACGCCGACGTCGCACTGTGCCTCAGGCGGTCAATCTCTTCGTTTATCAGCGCGTCCTTTTCTATATACTGGTCTTTTCCGGGTATATATGCCTCTGGCTGATAGTAATCATAATAAGAGACAAAATACTCCACCGCATTTTCCGGAAACAGCTCTCTGAATTCAGAGCAAAGTTGAGCCGCGAGAGTTTTATTATGGGCAAGAACAAGAGTTGGACGGTTTAACTTTTCAATTACATTAGCCATTGTAAAGGTTTTTCCTGAACCGGTAACGCCAAGAAGCGTCTGCTCACGGTATCCGTTTTTCAGTCCTTTTACTAAGCCTTCTATAGCCTGGGGCTGGTCTCCAGTTGGCTTGTATTCACTGTGTAATATGAATTTGTCCATCAGCTTTGTCCTTTCTTTCATAAATAATAAACAGGAAAGTGTACGGTAAAAACTTATCGTCTCTGAAAATAGTAATGCATTTTTTATTATACAATAAGTTACCTGCCGAACCGCAATATTTCAGGGTTTTGCTTGCAAAATCGCCGGCTTTGCCGGCGACGTGAAACTTGCACCTTTAAGCTAAAGCTTTAAGGTTATTATACCACTAAATGATGAATATGTAAACACAGTGAATATGTTTTGACTTATTTTGCATAATATTCTATTATTTTAACTGCAATGGAATAAAAACAGTACCCACTATATTTTCAGTATCAGCTGTCAAGATGTTGGGTCATATGGGCGGAATCCATAAAACGGTTAATCCTTCGCATGGCTTGCCCATACGAAGGATTATAAACTGAGAGCTTCAATTTAAATGTGTATCTGAAAATCTCCAAAATCGAACACTCCTCTTCCATGTTTCAGATATTTTTCATCTGACAAACCGTGAAATGCCGTTTCAATCCTGCCGATAATATCAACAGGAACAGCCAGCGAGTAATGTCCAGGAAAGATCCGACTGACTTCCAAATTTTGAACTCTCCTTATAGATTGCAAAAAAAGCTGCGGATCTGTGGATGAATAAAAGACATCCAGGCAGCCTTTGTAAATCAAATCCCCGGAATATAAATATTTGCGTTCCGGTTCATAGAAACAGCAATGCCCCGGCGAGTGTCCGGGGGTGTGGACAACTATAATTTGTCTGTTGCCCAAGTCCAAGCAATCACCGTCATGTAATATTTGCCGCGGTATCCCTTGATAGATTTGATAATCATCGAGCGCAAAATCTTCCGGAAAGTCACAATGCCTGAGCGTCAGGTTATTCTTAACCGTTTGCAGCGAAAGGGGAAAACCTCCTGACAGCCACTTTGTTTCAGCCTCGTGAATGGCTATATTTTCAAAAAATCCAAGACCGCCGATATGATCCCAGTGAACGTGAGTAACTGCTGCCGAAATCGGAAGCGCAGTTAAACAATTTGCCGCCGCACCGATATTCGAGATGCCTAAACCGGTATCAATTAAAAGAGCTTTCTTTGTTCCGCACAACAGATAACAGTGTGTTTCTTCCCAATGCTTATACTCGCTGACAGCGAATGTATCACTATCGATTTTATCGACGGTAAACCAATCATTCATGCTGAACTATTACCTCCGCAAATACCGGATTGCCTCAGCTTCTAAAACCTGCCTTTAAATAACAACACATAGTCAGGACAATTTTTGCAAATTTCAGTCTTTTTGTTCCGGCTGAAAAGCATCTTTAAAATTTCGCTTCAGTCTCTGAATACAATTGTGCCGTCATCCGACATGCTTTCAATCATAGCAAGCGATTCGATGCGCAGTCCCTGTGCGCGCAGAGCATCGCCTCCGCCCTGAAAACATTTTTCAATCATAATTCCGGCGCCTGCAACCGAAGCCCCGGCCTGTTTTGCAATTTCGAGAAGTCCCATAAGAGCATGACCTTTTGCGAGGAAATCGTCTACAATAAGAATACGGTCGGACGCTGTTATGTAAGCTTTATCTATTACGATGGGATATGTTTTCTTATGCGTAAAAGATTCTACTTCAGCTGTGTACAGGTTATCCGAGAGATTAACCGTCTTGTTCTTCTTCGCGAATACCGCAGGTACGCCGAAATGGACTGCGGCAAGACAGGCGATTGCAATTCCCGACGCCTCAACGGTTACAATTTTGGTTATTTTCTCGTCTCCGAAAAGGCGATACAGTTCCTTACCTGCCTCAGAAAGCAAATCGGCGTCGATCTGATGATTGAGAAAGCTGTCAACCTTAAGTACACCTCCCGGATATACTTTGCCGTCCTTTAATATTCTATCCCGGATAAGCTTCATAATAACACTTTTTCCTTTCGGTCTCTCAAATTCAGTGTAAAACAACAGTTCACAAATTTTAAAGCTTTGCATTTTTCACACGGCGTCTCATTTCAAACAGATCCGCCGTCATTTTAAATACATCTCTGCCAAGCTGTATTTTGGATTCCCGGTGATTGATTATTTTAACCGGGAGTTCACCAATTTTATATCCTAAACGATTTGCATAAAGAATGGCTTCAAAATCGAATGCAAAGCCGTCTGTTTCAGCACGGGAAAAGATATTTTTCGCGGCTTCGGCTTTGAAAGCCTTACATCCGCATTGCGAGTCACTGAGTCTAAAGCCGCCGACGAGACATAGCAGCTGGATGTATGTTTTGGACGCTAACTTTCTGATGAAGGTATATCCTTCATAGCCGTCTCCCTTCAGATTTCTGGAACCGATGAAAATATCCGTGTCGCTGCTTCCCAAAAACGCTTTTGAATATTGCTCAATAACGCCGGTACCGTATGCAAGATCGGCGTCGGTAAACATGACTACGCTGTCGGGATCAGGCTCATCGCCGACAGCCTCAAGCATTGCCGTTCTCACCGCGCAGCCCTTTCCCCGGTTTTTAGAATATCCTGTAACACGGACGTTCTCAAGCCCGAGCTTTTTTACGATTTCTCCGCAGCTATCAGTGCTTCCGTCATCTGAAAAAAGTATCTCATAGCTTTCAAAAAGGCCTTTTTTCAGATTTTCCTGCATAACGCCTGAAAGAGTTTTTGCCGTATCCGCTATTATACTGGCTTCATTGTACATCGGTATACAGAGGGTAAACTTTTTAATTTTATTCATCACAGTAAACACCTTATAATTATTTGTATATATAAAAAGCTGTTTAACGATTTTAAATTTGAAATTGACAGCCAGCAAAATCAGCCGCATTTTCCAACCGTTATTTACACATAAACCGAGTGGGGCAGTCTATTGTTGAAAATTTTGCTCCAAACTGTTTATATAATATCACTATGCGGCGAAAAAATCAACATGCTGGCTAAAAAATTACTTTATATTTTGTAGAGTCACAATAGATCATTGACAAACGTGCAAACTTCTCAGCTATACAATCTTAAAAATTGCTATTGCTTTTTTTCAGAAAATATGATATAATAGTTTTAAGGTTAATTCTTTAAGGTGCAAGTTTTGTTTCGCCGCCTAAAGCAGCGAGTTTTCGAAGCAAAACCTTGAAACATTGCGGTTTATCCAGTACTTATATTATAATATGATAAAAGAGTACTGAATATATATGTATAATATACACCATTTTTATATGAAATTAACATCTGAACGCTAAAATATGGCTAATGTCTTAAAAGGTGAAATATCTTAATTTATTTTTATATGCCGGTGTGTCGGAATTGGCAGACGAGACAGACTCAAAATCTGTTATCCGCAAGGGTGTGTGGGTTCGAGTCCCACC
>CABPZV010000090.1 GCA_902462015.1 uncultured Eubacteriales bacterium
ATTAATAAGAGCAGAGACAGCGTGCTGCGGCGCGGCCTTTTTCTCCTGAGCTGTCTCTGTATGCTCCTCCATGCAGTTCCACTCCCCGCATCCCGGACACTTTCCGAGCCATTTAGAGCTTTTGTAACCACATTCCGTACATATATATGATGTTTTAACGCCCTTCATTTTACCATTCCTTTCATACATGCTCAGAGCCTTTTAGGGAACATCTCATTTAGTTATACTGCCCCTGAATATACTCGATTACCGAAGATGCTAATGTAAGAGCCAATTTATGCCGGTATACATTATCAAGCAGCAACTGTTCCTCCTCATAATTTGACAAAAAACCGCATTCAACGAGAACTGCAGGATTTTTTGTTCTGTTAAGAACGTAAATTTTAGAATCCGCCGCCTTAAGCGGACGGTTATTATCAGTCTGGAGCAAGGATTTTACAGATGACTGAATCATCTGCGCAAGCTCCTGACTTTCCGGATTATTCGGAGAATAGTAAAGCTGAACTCCCGAAACAGATGCCGAAGGAAATTTATTCATATGTATGCTGACAAACAGCGCGTCAGGATTTGCCTCCGCTATTTCAACTCTTGCACGCAAATCACGTGTTTTCCGGCTGCCGCCTTTAGCATTACAGTCAAGCATTTCGTCAGAATCACGTGTAAGGATCACCTGAACTCCGGACGCCTGCAGAACGTCTCTCAGCAAAAGCGAAATTTCAAGATTCAAGTCTTTTTCAAGAGTTCCTCCTTCTGAAACTGCGCCTCCGTCCATTCCTCCGTGACCGGCGTCAATAATCACCGTACCAAACGGCTCTGAGCTTACCGGGGACAGGGCGCGCTCATGCGGAACGAACCTGTCGTAAGCATAATATAACAGCGCCGCAACAACGAGAAGCACCGCAGCAAAGAATATATATTTAATCGTATATTGAAATGCATTCTCTTTTTTTTCTGACAAAATACAATCACCCACCACTTCAAATACCGCATAAAATTTCGGTAAACACGGTAAAATATATGCAATGGAGGGTGCCTGTATGACTTTCAAACCGACTTGTCAGTCCTATCTGTCTTTTTTAATCTTATTCCGGTTTATGCCAAGCATACCGGATATACTTTTTCCTTTTATCGCAAGAAAATATCCCAAACCGCTGAAAATAACCGCCGGAAAAACTATCAGCACAAATATGATAGGATTATACGGTGAATAGGTTTGAATTATGCCTATATACATAGCCTCGATAAACCTGGCTATTACCGACGCAGTTCCATAAAGATTTGCCGCCCATACCGGAGAAAGTGCCTCATGCGTGATGCGACAGGACGGGTCAAGGAAATAGTACCCTATTACTATCAAAATACCGAGAATGAGATTTAATGAATTTGCGGCAAGAGAAATAAGTACTCCCTTAAACGGCGTATACGCTATTCTTCCTCCGTCAAGACGAACCTTGTCTTTAGCGCCAAGCTCCCAGCCGACTGTATAGACGAGAAACATGTAGAAGCATACAGAAAAAATGCTTGCAAGCAGAAAAAGCGTGTCATTCTGTGAAGTAGCCATCGAAAGCACTAAGCCAAAAATCATCATACCAAGCTGATTTACAATCATCTTGGTAACGATCGGCATATTCTCCTTTAAAAAACGTACCATATAATAAGGCATAACCGCCGTCAAAGCAGTTACATACTCCTTTCAAAAACACAATTATTTTTTCGTGTAATATTTGTAAAAAACTTATATATAAAAGCATTTATTTAATATTAAACTTATTTTATTAACAATACAAGCACTGTCAAAAAAGTTTACAGTTTATCAAATATAAGGATAAATGAAGTAAAAAATCATGTTAATTATTTTTCTAAGGCATTTTTTATAGTTTCGTAATTGTCCGTCATCAGTGAAAGATATGTCACGCCATTTTTTAGCTGTTCCTCTGTTACGTTATGACACGAATAAAGACATGCCGTCTCTGCTCCGGTGGCTTCGGATATACTGTCAGCGGTTTTTGAACTTGAAAAATCAAGATAGTAAATCGTTGTGATTTTTTCTTCCTTTGCCCTGTCGATAAGTTTCGAAATTGCAAGTATACTCGGCTCTGTCTGAGAAGCACACCCTGGAAAAGCGGCGTAGTATGGAATTTCATAATCACGGGTAAAATAAAGAAAAGGAAAGCGATCACCGAAAATCATAGTTTTATTTGAAACCGAATTAAAAAGCTCGGTAAACTTTGAGTCTAATTCAGAAATGCCTGAAACATATGAAGCACAGTTTTCCGCAAATATTTCAGAATTTTCCGGGTCAAGTTCCGAAAAAACAGATTCTACCGAAGCCAAAATTTTCTTTGCATTTCTAAGAGAAGTCCAGACATGCTCATCATACTCCTCGTCATGAGTGCCGTGTTCAGAGCCATCACCGACATCGTCAGCATGTTCCTCCTCATCTGATGCAATACTGTCCAAGTCCTCCTCAAGTACCGTCACACAGTCCATAAGCTTAAGAGTTCTGATATCTCTGCCTCCGTTTTTTACCGAACCGATAATTTCTTCTACCCACTTATCGGATTCTCCTCCGACATATATAAATAGATCGCACTTGCCTATCTTAATTATATCAGCAGAAGTCGGCTCGTAGCTATGGCTTTCCCCTCCCGGAGGTATCAGAAGCGAAACGTCTGCATACTCTCCTCCTACCTGCTTTGCAAAATCATAGCAGGGAAAAATTGTTGCGACAACCGAGATTTTTGCACTCTCAGCCGAATGCCCAATCTCCGTGCATCCTGCCAGAATCACAGCTGAAACCATAACAAAGGACAAGAAGATTACCGTAAAAAATTTTTTCATACTAATACACATATGCCTTCCTAACGTGAAAAGGTGTAACACCGTTAATATATTTTGCAGAATGCCGAAACAAAACTCAAAGCTTTTCAAGCATGGACGTAACAAGCTGCCAGAAACGCTCAAACGAATCAAGGCTGAGTCTCTCCTCCGGCGTATGAATATCCCGGATTTCCGGACCTATAGAAATAACATCGATACCCACACCGCGGCAGGAAACTATTTTACTGTAAATAACCCCGCATTCAAGTCCGGCGTGAATAGGCATAAGAACAGGCTCAGAAGCTTCGGGAAAAAGTTTTTTGTACTCATTAATAAAGAGGTTTTGAAGAGGAGTTTTGTAAACAGGTGCCCATCCGGGGTATTTTCCTGACACTGTCACAACTCCTCCGGTCAGTCTGGCAAGCGTTTCAAACTTTGCTGCCATAGAATCCATAGTTACGTCAAGTGCGGAACGAATTAAAAACGCTATATCCACAGCTCCCCCGTCAGACATATGAACCGACGCAAGATTTGACGACGCCTCGGGAAAAACAAAATCCTGCTTGTTCCGGCGTATAACTCCGCAGGGAGCAAGATTTAT
This sequence comes from uncultured Eubacteriales bacterium, assembly GCA_902462015.1. Classification (GTDB taxonomy): domain Bacteria; phylum Bacillota; class Clostridia; order Oscillospirales; family CAG-272; genus UMGS911. Next base: position 3,422 of record CABPZV010000090.1, read on the forward strand.
AAATGACAGCAGCCTTGAAGTCGATTTGAAGGTATGCATTTTCGTCCGTGTAAATCCGGCAGAGCCTGTTTTCTTAATTTTAATATATCCCCCCGCGTCGCTTTCGGTAAATTCTTCGCCGGCGCGGTTGAACGCGTCCTCAAGAAATGATACCGCGCTCGCTTCGTCCGAAACGGAAATGACAGCCTCCGCGTCTGAGGGAATCGCATTGTTTACTGTTCCGGCCTCCAGACTTATCAGGTTAAACGGCATTTTACTGTAAAGCGAAGATAAAAGCCTTGCCGTCAAGGTTATCGCGTTTATTCTCTCCTTATCAATATCGCTCCCCGAATGTCCGCCGGCAAAGCCACCGACAGCCACCGTCAGGCATTTGCCGTATAAATCGACATAATCCGATTCAATTCTGACATTGACATCTGCTCCGCCGGCACAGCCGATTATCGCAACTCCTTCTTCCTCCGAATCAAGATTGAGCATAGCGGACGCTCTGATTTCCGATGCGTCAAAATTCATAGCGCCGGTCATTCCGGTTTCTTCTTCGGTTGTAAAAAGACACTCGATTTCAGGATGAACGAGCGTTTCATCGTCCAGAACAGCAAGCATTGCCGCAACACCGGCTCCGTCGTCAGCTCCGAGCGTCGTACCGTCTGCGTAAAGCCATTCGTCATCAGAAATAAGCTGTAGCGGAGCTTTCAAAAAATCATGTACGCTTCCTTTTTCGGCAACGCAAACCATATCGAGATGTCCCTGTAGCAGTACCGCCGGATGATTTTCATACCCTGCGGCCGCTCCCTTCCGTACCAAAACGTTGTTATGACTGTCTCTTATATATTCGAGTCCGCGTTTTTCTGCAAAATCACATATAAAATCGGCAATTTCATTTTCATTTCCGGATTTTCTCGGAATCGCAGAAATCTGCTCAAAAAAATGAAAAAGATTTTCCGGCCTGCGTCCGTTAATGATATAATTCATAGCAATACTCCACGCCGCCTGCAGCGGCTTAAATATATAAAATTTTTTTAGTATTTTAATAATTTTTATTATACAATATTACAGAATATAATGTATGTATATATTTTGAACTTTTGACAATCACAGTAAAGAAGTCCGAAAAGACTGCGTAAATACGTTGTCCGATCATACGCTGAAAATTTTGTAACACATATTCATGTTCCTCATGCACAAATTAAATTATGTGCACAAATACTATTATGTAAAAACAGTTTGAAATCCAAATATATAAAATTTTCTAAGCTGAATTATATAATAAAATTCTGTGCGCAGCAAAGACCGCTCGGTATTGCAGCCTGTAAATCCGCAGCGAAAATTTGCAGGTTGGCAAGCAACGGTAAAAATCTTTTAAAGGATGGAACGGATGTTGTGATAAAAAGGAATTTTAAAAAAGGAGCAAACAGAAAAAGCGGTGCGCACAGCTTTGCTTCGGCCGTTTATGCTGTACTTCTATGTGTCTCCGCTGTTATTTCCGCATTTTCCCTTTCCATGCCGGAATACGTCTCTGTATATTCGGAAAGCGAGCTTGCGGATAGCATCCGCATTCCGCTTGTATCCTATGTCAGGACAGACTGCAGAGATGAAAGCATTCCCTGCTCAGCAGGGACAGCAGCCGCGGCAAAAACTGCTTCGGCTGAACCGGCCGGCATGAAAACCGCATCACTGGGAGATTATTATACCTGTGAAGCCAAGCTTTTCGGGGTAATACCTTTAGGAAATGTTGATGTCGGAGTTTACCGGGATATAAAAGTTTATCCCGGAGGAATGAGCTTTGGAGTTAAGCTAACAACTGAGGGCGTTCTAATTGTTGGAATGTCCGATGTAAACGGTGCCGACGGAGCCATAAATCCGGCTTATAATGCCGGAATAAGAATCGGCGATGCCGTCACAGCAATTGAAGGCAAAGAAATCGACAGTGTGATTCAAATGACTGAGCTGCTCAGTGAAAGCGAAGGTAAAGCTCTTACTCTGACAGTAATGCGGGACGGTGAAACAAAACTTTTTCAAGTTACTCCTGTGTTTGACGGAGAAAGCTACAAAATCGGCGTATGGATCCGGGACAGTACGGCAGGCATCGGAACAGTCACCTATATAATTCCGGATACAGGCGCCTTTGCCGGACTTGGTCACGGTATATATGACATTGATACCGGCAAGCTCGTCCCACTCCGCCGCGGAACAGTAAATGACGTTATAATCTCAGGCATCAAAAAAGGACGTGCCGGCGCCCCCGGTGAACTACAGGGGTATTTTGGTTCCGAAAAGCTCGGCACATTAATGTATAATTGTGACTGCGGAGTTTACGGAGTATTTTCAGAAATTCCTGAATGTACCAAAGGCATAGAACCCATGCCGATCGGACTTTCTTCCGACATAACGGAAGGAGATGCAGAAATACTCTGTACACTCGATGACAGCGGCATCAAGCGCTATTCAATTAAAATAGCTCAGATATCGCACGATGACAGCTCTACAAAAAACTTTATTATTGAAGTAAACGATCAAGAGCTCATAAACCTGACCGGTGGTATCATTCAGGGAATGAGCGGAAGTCCTGTAATTCAAAACGGAAAACTTGTCGGAGCAGTAACCCATGTAATGATTGGCGAGCCAACACGCGGATACGGTATATTCATTGAAAATATGCTTCGCGGCAGCGACGGTCTTTTGGCTCCGGAAGTTGAATGAAATTCAAACACTTTTAGCAAATTAAAATTTTTAGGGAAAATAATAAAACCGCGAAGAAATCCACTTCGCGGTTTTATTATTGCCCGATTTTAGGCAAAATCCTCGCTCCAATCTGTATGAAACCTGGATTTTCTTTTATTAGCAACGCATATTTGTGTTCTTATTAATACCGTTGACATTAATAATATAAAATGCTATTATATTTAATAAGGGCTTAAACCAGAAAGGGACATTCAAAATTGAAAAAATTTAACTACCATACTCATACAACCTATTGCGACGGAAAAAATACGCCGCTTGAAATTGTACAAAAGGCACTAAAGCTTGGCATAAGCGAACTTGGCTTCTCCGGACACGCATCTATGCCGCCACTGCGCGGAGGCGATACCTCTTACTGTATGACAGTTGAAAATACAGTAAAATACCGCGAAGAAATCTTCAGGCTAAAAAAAGAATTTTCAGGCAAAATTAAAATATTCTGCGGAATCGAAAAAGACTATTATTCTTCAGACTGTTCAGACGGCTACGATTTTATAATAGGCTCCGTACATTTTATTGAGCACAACGGACGTTTTTTTGATGTCGATTTAGATAAAAAAACAATAATTGAAGCTATTGAGCACCACTGGCACGGAAGCGCCGATGACTACGCGACAGACTACTTCGGTCTTGTAAAATCAGTTTATGAAAAAACAAAGTGCAGCATTATAGGCCATTTTGATTTGCTGACAAAATTTAATGAAAACCATGATATATTCGATGAGAAATCGGACAAATATCTGAGTGCTGCTGAGGATGCCGTAAAAGCTCTATCAAAAAATAATATTCTCTTTGAAATCAACACCGGAGCTATTTCACGCGGATACCGTACTGCTCCTTATCCGTCCCCTGAAATTATGAAAATGATAAAAGCGGCCGGCGGTAAGGTAACATTCTCAAGCGACTGCCATCAGGCATGTGATTTACTGTATGGATTTGACAGCGCACTCGGCTATGCGAAAAGCTTCGGATTCGACGGTTTTTGGGGACTTGAATTACATACACTCTAAAGGATACGGGGACATCCTGTTTTTAGTTTTATTCGTCTTCAAACTCTATTTTTCCTGACGTAACTGTAACACATTCAGGCGAAACCGCAAGAAGCCCCCCGTTCGTATCTGCCGATTTTTCCGTGCCGTCCTCCAGGGTAACGCAGACAGTTCCCGGCTTTACCTCTGTAATCATCGGAACGTGACCGGCAAGCACCGCGAGATCTCCCTCGACACCGCGCAGCGTCAGCTTCTGAGCATACCCGTCAAAGATATTTCCGTACGGAGATGACAGAACTAATCTGAAATTATTCATAGAGCTGTCCTCTTTGCCTTATCAACTGCCTCGTCAATTGTTCCGACAAACAAAAAGGCAGATTCCGGAAGGTCATCATGCCTGCCCTCAATAATTTCCCGAAAACCGCGTATAGTCTCGGAAAGCGGAACATAGACACCCGGAAAGCCATTAAATTTTTCGGACACATGGAACGGCTGAGACAGAAAACGCTGGAGCTTTCTTGCCCGTCCAACAAGAAGCTTGTCTTCGTCGGACAATTCATCCATACCCATAATTGCGATAATATCCATAAGCTCCTGGTACCGCTGAAGTATCCTCTGCACCTCACGGGCAACCGTGTAATGCTCCTCACCGAGTATTTCAGCGGAAAGTATACGGCTTGTAGACTCAAGCGGATCAACTGCCGGATAAATACCCTGCGACGAAATAGACCTTGAAAGAACTGTCGTTGCGTCGAGATGTGCAAAAGTAGTGGCCGGCGCAGGGTCTGTGAGATCGTCCGCAGGAACATAAACAGCCTGAATCGACGTAATCGAACCGTTCTTCGTAGAGGTTATTCTTTCCTGAAGCGCACCCATTTCTGTCGCAAGTGTAGGCTGATACCCAACCGCCGACGGCATACGTCCGAGCAGTGCGGAAACCTCGCTTCCTGCCTGAGTAAAGCGGAAAATATTGTCTATAAAGAGAAGCACGTCCTGTCCCTCTTTATCCCGAAAGTATTCCGCCATAGTCAGCCCGGAAAGCGCGACACGCATTCTTGCCCCGGGCGGTTCATTCATCTGACCGTAAACAAGCGAGGTGTTTGACAGAACTCCCGACTGGCTCATTTCATTATACAGATCGTTTCCCTCACGGGTTCTCTCTCCCACGCCCGTAAATACCGACAGTCCCCCGTGCTCCTTTGCG
>CABPZV010000091.1 GCA_902462015.1 uncultured Eubacteriales bacterium
GCGTTGCTCCGATTTAAATAAATCTTTTCATACTGTGTCCTAATGGCACAGCAAAGTTTTGTGCCTTGCCTGTCAGATAGACCGGCATTTTACGGAAGATAATACCGGCCAAAACTCCAAGTATGTACAAAAGGCATGGTCAAAAAAATGGATAACAAAGGATATAACCGCAGCGGGAGACCGAATAAACGATTTGACAGACGCGGAAATTTTAATTCTGTAAGATATAATAATACAGATGATAAAAGTACGGAGATGACAGAAGGTGTGATTGCCGGAAGAAATGCAGTGATCGAGCTTCTTAAATCCGGTCGTTGTATTGACAAGCTTTATGTTAAAAAAGGCGAACTTGAGGGTTCTGCGAAGCTGATTGTTTCTGAGGCAGCTGCGCGCGGAATTCCGGTTATTGAAACAGAGCGTTCCGGGCTTGACCGGCTTAGCGGCGGAAGCTTGCATCAGGGTGTTGTTGCTGTTGCAGCGGCGAAGGAATATGTCGGAATTGATGATATTCTTCAAATAGCTAAAAAAAGAAATGAAGTTCCTTTTGTTGTGATTCTTGACGGCATCGAAGATCCGTATAATTTAGGAGCTATAATACGTACGGCAGAGTGTGCCGGTGTACATGGCGTAATAATTCCTAAAAGAAGATCTGCACTTCTCTCATCAACTGTTGAGAAGGCTTCTGCCGGTGCACTTGAATATATGGCAGTTGCTAAGGTTTCAAACCTTACATTTGCTGTTGATGAGCTAAAAAAAGCCGGTCTTTGGATTTATGCTGCGGAAGCTGACGGACAGGAGATACATAAAACTGATATGCGCGGTCCTGCCGCATTTGTCTTCGGAAGTGAGGGAGGAGGAATTTCTCCGCTTCTGCGTTCAAAATGTGATTTTGTGGTTTCTGTTGATTTAAAAGGAAAAATAAATTCTCTGAACGTTTCAGCGGCTGCTGCCGTTGTACTCTTTGAAGCGCGTTTGCAGCGTGACGGCGTAAGATGACAGATACTAAAGCGTTGTTTATATATTAATGTAGTATAATTGCTTATAAAATTTTCTTTCTGAATTATATCTCGGTGAAAAATACGTTAGATTATAAATGAGGGTATAATATGAATGAGAAAAAACATGTAGAAAACGAAATTGTTAAAAAAACCCCAGTGACTGAGTCAGCAGTTGAAAAAGATATCGGAAAAGAACGTGAATATGCAGTGTCCGCAAATGATTTGCTCGGAAAGCTTAAAGGAAATATAGGAGTTCTGAAGCAGAGAAAAAACAGCTCTGCTGGAACGGCTATACCGGAAGAAAATGAAGTGGGGAATGCCGCAGGCGAGACCGGCGAATCCTCCACTTCGGATAAAGTCTGTGAAATCAATGAGTCTGATTTTGGGAATATGGCTGACAACGCCGTTGATTTTGAAATTTCAGATAAATCTGATGAGTGTGCGGCGAATGAAACAGATAAATCCGGCATGCCGGACAGCATAGAAACAGAACCTGTAATTTCAGATTCGGATGGAATTGAACAAATTTTTAAAGCGGCAGACAGTATTTCGGATGTAAAGGCCGGCGAAACACAATCAGAAAATTACTATGAATATGAAGATGATGAATCGACGAAATCTGAAAAAGAATTAAAATCTGTGGAAACTGAAAATGTCTCAGATGGCCTGTCTGACGTTCTGCCAGAAGCTGCTGAGGGTGAACCGACGGCTCAGAATTTTGTTAATTCAGATGATATTGAAAATACAGAGGCTTCAGCATCAGAGACTGGTGAGCCTTTTGATGATTTTGATTCTGACGACAGCGTTGACGACACCGATGTACAGCTTATGGTAGCTTTTGGAATGGATGACGAGTTAGTTCAGACTGTCGGGCTTGATAAGGCTGCAGAGCTTTCGGAAAATGCGGACAAGACAGGAAAGCTTATTCTTCCAAAGGAAAAGAAAAAAGAAAGGGAAGAAGTAGAATTTACTTCTTCTGACCAGATAAAATCGATTCTGTCTAATTATAAGGCTAAATACAGGCTTCTTCTTCTTCGTCTGCTGGGAGGAGGGTTACTGCTTATTTTCTCATTCCTTTTTGAAAATCTGTCTGAATTCGGAGCTAAGCTTCCGAACTGGATGGATTCGAGAACTTATCCGGTTGTATATACAATGCTTGGCTTCCAGCTACTTGTTCTTGCAGCTGTACTTGTTAAGGACAGACTTGTTGAGGGATATCGTTCGTTTTCACGTTTTCAGCTTACACCTGACAGTGCTCTGTTTATAGTAACTGCATTCAGCGCAGTATATGAAGTTTTGATGTGCATTCTTCATTTTCACGCTGTTGGTGATAAGATTAGATTTTTTAATTTTCCTGTAATCCTTATGATATTCATTTCTCTTATTGGAGAGTATATGGACCTTAAACGGGAAATATTCAGTTTCAATGTTATTGCATCAAAGAAGCATAAATTTGCAATAGAGAGCTTGAGTGAAAAGCAGGCGACGCTTGAAACGGCGGCTTTTGCCGGATTTATGCCGGAAAATTCTTCTATATTCCGGATTGCTGAAACAGAATTTGTTGACGGATTTTACTCCAGAATGAAAACATCGGTTTCATTACGCCGTGTTATTAATGTACTTCTTCCGATATCTTTCGGTGCGGCAATAGTATTTTTTATCTGGAATTTGATTATAGAACGCAGTGTATCTTCTGCTCTTACGGTCGCTGAATATACGCTGATATTTGGAGTTCCCTTTATTACAATGCTGGTTTTTAGTTATCCATTTTACTCAGCTTCGAAACGCGCATATAAAATTGGAAGTGCGGTTATCGGAGGCAGTTCACTTGAAGAGTATAGCTGTACATCGTCTGCAATTACTTTTGAGGATAAAGATGTTTTTCCGGCAAGCGGAGTAATGGTAAAGAGTATAAAGACATACGGTGATTCCAGAATAGATTACATAATATATAATGTAGCAAGTCTTTTTATGAAGGTTGGAGGACCGCTTGCCGAAGTTTTTGAATCGGCGACGCGTGATCTTGAACATACCGAGGATGTAAAGCTGACAAGAGTGGTTGCCGGAGGTCTTGAGGCATATATTTCCGGTGAGCACGTTTATTGCGGCAGCTTTGACTTTTTTGCGGAAAACGGACTGAATGTTCCCGGTGATCCGGAGGACGAGGCACTGCTTGATGACGGAGCGGTAAGTATAATGCTTCTTGCAATTGACGGCGAAGTTGTCGCAAAGCTGTATGTTCAGTATATGTTTGACAGGGATTTCGAAGTAACTATCAAACAGTTCAGCAGGCTTGGCATCTGTGTTGGGATTAAAACATTTGACCCTAACATCACAGATGAAATGCTAAACAGAAAAATAAGGCTTTCCGATTACCCGATTAAGGTTTTGCGCTGCAGAACGATTGACGATTTGTCTGTTTCATCTGAGCATGTGGAATCAGGCGTTGTTTCGAAAAAGTCTGTCAAATCAATGATGCAGGCATATTCTCTATGCGAAAAGGTTCTTCATGCTATGAAGAGCGGTATAATGCTTAAGATTCTATCTATGGCCTTTGCATTTTTGATTGTTGCATTGGTTCTGCTGTTTGGTGTCGGAGGAGAGATCTGTTCGTATCATGCTGCGCTTTATCAGTTGATCTGGGTTGTTCCTGCCATTTTTATAACAAGACTGTATGTAACTAAAAACTGATGCTTTATGTGGTCTTTATAGTGCTGACAGGGTGTTAAGCTTTATCAGCACTGTTTTTTTCTGTAATTATTTATATATGAGATATATTGAGTATAGTATCAACAATACTTAAGTATTGTTGAAAAAATCACGTGTTACTCAAAGCCGGACAAAGCTGTGAGTTAAATCGAAAGGTATGATTAAATATGAGATATAACACAATTTTGAAGGGAGTAGAAAAGCCGGGCAGATATATTGGCGGAGAGTGGGGACAGACTCTGAAGGATAAGAACACGGTTAAAGCAAGGGTAGCCTTTTGTTTTCCGGACACATATGAAATTGGAATGTCAAATCTCGGCGTAAGAATTTTATATGGTGTATTAAATCAAGAGCCTGATGTCTGGTGCGAACGGTCTTATGCGCCGTGGCCGGATATGGAGGAGAGGATGCGTGAGAACAATATACCTTTGTACGCCTTTGAAAGCGGTGATCCTATTTCAGAATTTGATGTTGTTGCTTTCACGCTTCAGTATGAGCTCTGTTACTCTAACGTTCTGAATATGCTGGAGCTTGGAGGTATCCCGCTGCTTGCGGCAGAACGTGGTGAGAATGCCCCTATTGTAATCGGCGGCGGCCCCTGCGCATACAATGCCGAGCCTGTTGCGGATTTTTTTGATGTTTTTAGTATCGGGGAGGGAGAGGAGGCGCTTCCCGAGTTTACACAGCTTTATATAAAGTTAAAGTCTGAAGGTGCTGATCGCGCAACAGTACTTCGTGAGATTTCCCATCTTGACGGTTTTTATGTACCTTCGCTGTATGATGTGAGCTATAATAATGACGGAACAATTGCTTCATATTCTCCCAAATATCCTGATGTACCTGCGCGAGTCCGGAAACGTATTATCTCTGATATGGATTCATCTTATTTTCCCGACAGGCTTATAATGCCGTATATTGAAACGGTTCATGACCGGATAGTTCCGGAGGTGTACCGCGGATGTATACGTGGATGCCGTTTTTGCCAGGCCGGGATGATTTACCGTCCTGTCCGTGAAAAAAGTCCTGAGGTTCTTGACTCTCAGTGCCGTAAGCTTTATGAAAACACCGGATTTGATGAGATTTCTCTTTGTTCGCTAAGTATCAGTGATTACTCACGTCTCGGTGAGCTTACCGACAGACTGCTTTCCTGGACAGAGAATAAGAACGTTAGCATATCGCTGCCCTCTCTTCGCGTTGACAGTTTTACAAAAGAACTTATGGAGAAGATTTCGAGTGTGCGCGCAAGCGGAATAACATTTGCTCCTGAGGCGGGGACTCAGAGGATGCGTGATGTAATTAATAAAAACGTCAAAAGTGATGATCTTATGCGCGCATGCGGGACAGCGTTTGAAGCCGGAAAAAATCAGGTAAAGCTGTATTTTATGAATGGTCTGCCTACTGAGACTAAAGAGGATATTGAAGGTATTGCAAAGCTTGCAAAGGATGTAATAGAGCTTTATTATAGTCTTCCGGGAACAAAAAAATCACGCCAGCCCCAAGTGACAATTTCTGTTTCATGTTTTATTCCCAAGCCCTTTACCCCGTTTCAATGGGAAGCTCAGGACAGCTTAGAACTGCTTGAGGAAAAACAGCGGTGGCTCAGGGAAGCTATAACCGACAGAAAGATACGATATACGTGGCATGATGCGCGCGTAAGCCGTATTGAAGCCGTTTTTGCAAGGGGAGACCGCAGGCTTGGAAAAGCTTTGCTTGAGGGTAGAAGACAAGGAAGACGTTTTGACAGCTGGGATGAATTCTTTGATTACGACTCGTGGATTAAAATATTTGAAACTGTTGGAATTGATCCATCTTTTTATGCAAACAGAAAGTTTGGCAGAGATGAGCTTCTTCCCTGGGATGTAATTGACTGCGGTGTTGAAAAACGTTTTTTTGCATCTGAGGCCGACAAAGCATATAGATGTTCTACAACACCAAGCTGCGCCGAAAAATGTTCCGGGTGCGGAGCGAATAAAATGGGAGGAGACTGCAGATGGTGTCCAACGGGATCAGGACAGAAGAAAAATTAGCGTAAAAAAAGGTTAAATTTTTACTCCGTATACACTTTTTTATATTTGGAGGGTATGGGTATTGAAATGATAAACAATGGTATTACCAGTAATCTTCATGAACTTAAAGAGGCGACGGCAGCTATAAAAGAGAAAGGCCGGGGACTATCAGTCCAGCCGCCGGGTCAGAATTCAGAGGTTTGGAATCTTCGCGTAAAATTTAGGAAGGTTGGAAGACTGCAGTTTATTTCGCATCTTGATTTGGCACGTACAATGCGTACGGCAATAATTCGTGCTGAAATACCGGTAAAATATTCGCAGGGGTTTAATCCGCATCCGCGTATGTCGTTTGCGCTTCAGCTGTCCGTCGGTACACAGAGTAATTGCGAATTTATGGAGCTTAAGCTCAATGAGGCGCCCGACTGCGCAAAAATAAAATCTGAGCTTAATAAAAACCTCGTTGATGAACTTCGCGTTCTTGATGTTTACGAACCAGAGCGAAAGGCTTCGGAAATTGCATGGGCGGAGTACAGTATAATATTTTATCCGGAATCTTTTGAGAAGCTTCCTGATTATAATGAGATAATCGGCGACACACTTGTTATTTCCAAAAGAACCAAAAGCGGTGAAAAAAACGTTGATATTAGGTCTCAGATTCTGAGATTTTCTCAATCGGATAATGTTCTCCGGGCAGTTCTTTGTGCCGATAATACATCATATTTGAATCCTGAATATGTCGCCAAGCTTGCAGGTATAACAGATTATGATATTATACGTGAAAGATGCTTTTTATCGGATGGGGTTACCGAATTCAAATAATTTGCATTCCGTGCTGTATTGTAAAATACCGATAAATAAGTGGCAGACATCTTGGTTTAGTTATATTATGCTGTCTAAAGAGAATTCCTCGACTTCCTGCATCCGTTTAATGGCTGTAATCAGCATCTTTCTCTGGGTGCAGTAGTCGGTGTAATATTCTCCGGTGTAAAAATCGGTTAATTGATCAACGGCTGCCTGAATGTTGTGAATATAGTCGTAGACTATAAACAGTCCAAGTTTGTTTTTGTTTTTATTCCAAATGTCGGTAAAATTTTTTATTGCATCTTTTCCTTTAGAAATAATTTCATTGTTGGAAGATGTATTTTCGCCGTTTGAGCTGCCGTTACCTCCATCTCCTCCGTCTCTGACTCCGCTTGCTCTTAGATCCTCAAGATCTGGGAGTGTATATGCTGCATCAAGAAGCTGCTGTGACGTGTTATTGACATAAACAGCATTGATTGCTACAAATGTTATTACAATTGAAAGAATTACGATCGATGTAATAAAAGCTTTCATTGGATTTACTGTGTCTTTATCTGCAAAGACTTTTCCTTGAACACGGCTGATGAGTCTTTGAGATTATAGACTTCCTTTCTTTTGTTTTGTATTATTTGTTTTTTCTTAGAACATACTCACCGCCGGCATCGTCAATTGTAAAAAGATATACATCCTTATATGATTCGAATCCATAGGCTTTAATACGTTTTTTTAGCCAAATCTCTGTTTTTCCGACGAGGTTTAGATTATAAGAGCTGACATGACCATCTACAATAAGCTGATGCGCTATTCCTCGGTCACTTTGTATGAGATTCATGTCTCCTACAGTCAACGGTCTTGCTGCGGTTTTTGGTGTTACAGAGAGCTGCCCATTTTGTTCAAGGATGGCATATTCTACTTCACTTATGTCGTATATGTCTTTTAGCCGGAGTTCCGCAAAAAGTTCTTCCATGCTCATTCGTACTTTTGACAGCTCTTTCTGGTCGAGCACGCCCTTTTTTATAATGATGTTTGGAACGCCGTCAAGAAAACGGCGTGCAGTCACATTTTTTGTTACAAGAAACGTGTTGATGATTTCAATACAGACGAGGGTTAAAATAGGTACAAGAGCATAACTAAGCGGAATATTATTGTTTATGATTGGGGAAGCGGCGAGTTCGGAAAGGAGAAGGGCGGTTATTAATTCGGATAACTGAAGTTCTCCAATCTGGCGTTTTCCTGTAAGACGCATGGCTATAACCAGAAAAATGTATATTATTATAGTTCGTGTAAATATCATTATCATAGATACGTACTACCTCTTAATTCTGTTATTTAATATGTTGGGGGAATAATATTTGAATTTATACATGGTATAGATAAAAGAGAGATGTTTTCCATTTGATAAGTGCCGATATTATTATAACAGTTCATGGCGTTTTTTACTCTTACTTAATTTGATTCTTGATTTATTATTCCTCGATGTTAGAAAAAAACAAGAAATTATTAAAAAAAGTTATTGACAAACTGTGGAAAATATGATATACTGTGAAAACCGTTTTTTATGACGGTTATCACTCATGCTCTTCTGCATCAAAAAAATAAAAAAAGGCAAAAAAAGTACTTGACAAAGAGGGAGAGGAGTGATATAATAGAAAAGCTGTCGCTGAGGAAGCGGAGCTTGGTCTTTGAAAATTGAACAACAATAAAGACAAGAAGTGTACGAGAAGGAACTCTTGTCAAATCCTAAGAGAACCAGAGA
>CABPZV010000092.1 GCA_902462015.1 uncultured Eubacteriales bacterium
CCGCTTTAATGGCGACGGGGTACATTTCACCATACAGTGGGAGAGACAATCTCCTGCTGAATGGTTGCTACACCATTTGACAGGGCAAGCTCCTTATTGAATAATACTGATATATTTACGAAAGGTATGGTAATTACAATGGAAAAAGAAAATTATACGGGCGGATCAGAAATGTATCCGGAGCTTGTGTTATCACCAGGCGCTGAGGAAAAAACAAGCTTATCTCAGACAAACGGTGTTAATGATAGTCTACAAGTAAAGGAACGTAAGCTGACCGCTGAGGAAAAAATTGCTGTTGCCAATATTGAGGAGCAGATAAATCTTACAGATTCCGCGGCTGTGGCTGGCTTTGGATCCGGTTCTCAGCAAAAGGTTGCTGATTTTTCCGATTCCGCTCTTGAAAGCGTCAGAACTAAAAATCTTGGTGAGATCGGAGATGTCATTACCGATCTTATGGGCAAGCTGCAGAATTTTGAAGAGGATAAAGGCGGATTCAAAATATTTCGCCGGGCACATAGCAAGATAGAAAATATGAAAGCAAAATATGGTAAGCTGGAGACGAGTATAGACGGCATATGCGAGGCTTTGGAGGAACACCAGCTTCGTTTAACGAAGGATATTGCTGTGCTCGACAAGCTTTATGATGTCAACCTTGCAAATTACAAGGAGCTTACGCTTTATATTATCGCGGGTAGAAACAAGCTGAACCGGGCACGTGAGCATGATCTTGCTGAAATGCTCAGACACGCAGAGGAAACAGGATTGCCGGAGGATGCTCAGGCTGCAAATGATTTTTCTTCTCTGTGTGACCGTTTTGACAAAAGGCTTCATGACCTTGAGCTAACCCGTACTGTCGCGCTGCAGATGGCTCCGCAGATTAGAATGATTCAGTCCAATGATACTGTAATGACCGAAAAGCTTCAGTCTACACTTGTCAATACCATCCCACTTTGGAAAAGTCAGATGGTTATATCGCTCGGACTTGCACATTCTAAGAGCGCGCTTGACGCTCAGCGGGCGGTTAATGACGTTACAAACGAGCTTTTACGTAAAAATGCAGAGGCTCTTAAAATTGCAACGGTTGAGACTGCAAAGGAAGCTGAGCGCGGAGTAGTAGATATCGACACACTTAAATATACGAATGAAATGCTGATATCGACTCTTTCCGAGGTGCTTACGATACGAAAAGAAGGCGCAGAGCGAAGAAAAAATGCAGAAATTGAGCTCGGAAGGATGGATGAGGAGCTGAGAACAAAGCTTCTGACGATAGATTAGAGTTTGTTATCAGTATGAAATATTTGCAGGATAAAATTATTTGCGGGGATTTTCATAATAATGAGGATTTTTAAATCAAAATGCAGGACGGTAAAATTCTGTTTGATTATATTCCTTCTGATTTTGATGCTTACGGGCTGCCATGCGTTTAAGCCTACGTCAGTTCCGAAGCCATCCGACGGATTTTATTCCGGAGATTTTGCCGATGTGATAACTCCGGAAACCGAACGGTATATTTGCTCCTACGCATCCGCTCTTGAAAAGCTTACCGGTTCACAGATCGTAATTGTGACAGTAAGCGAGCTTCATGGAGCTGCAATTGACCGTTATGCTTCAGATATTTTTAATAGCTGGGGAATAGGATCTTCAAAGGAAAATAACGGCGTACTTCTTGTGATGGCCGTTGCCGAAGAGCAATATTGGATTATACAGGGTGCCGGACTTAAGGAGTACCTTAGCAGCGGTGTTTTGAAGTCGATGCTGAATGAATCCCTTGAACCGTATTTTGCGGAAAGGGATTACGACAGCGGAGCAAAGAATATGTTTGACGCCATATATTCGAAGCTGTGCAGCTATTATTCTGTTGTTCCGCAGACGGAATCTTTATCTGGCACATCGGGTAATTCGAGTGAATCTGCGTCCGGTATATTTTTTAATCTTTTGTTAGCCGCAGCAATACTGATAATTGTAATTATATTTGTCCGCCGGATATTTAAAGGAGCGGTTAGGAGATCAAGGCACAGAAGAAATCGCAGCTCTATACGACAATACGGAACGCATACTGTCTGCGCTTCTCATCATACTGCGGAAAATGCAGAACATAGACGGAATTCTATACGCCAATCAGATATGATACATAGAACAGGCGGCGGACTTTATCAGCCAGGAATAAGACCTGAAAAACTTAGAAAAAGAGATGATTTTACACGGGAGTCTGACAGCTGTCGCAGGACAGTTTCACGTACGGATTTTAGCGTAGGCGGAAAGAGTCGGGACGGCAGATCCAGAAGAAAATGATTGGTAATGTTTATGGCTAATAGTAAACGTATCATTTAAACTTTGCTAATATTAAACTGTAAATCCGCATTAATTAATGCGGATTTTTTTGCATATTTATATATTCATCATATAGGAGCTGATTATATTTGACGGATGCAACAATAATTTTCCACATTATAAAAATATTGAGTTATCTATTGAATTTTATACAGATTTGGTTTATAATATATTATAGATTAAATTTAAAATGGGGGAATATAGCGAACGCTATATTTTCATGACGATAGGGCATCAGGCAAATATGTGTTTTTATAGAGAAGTGTATTTTATGATACAGAATTCTTTATTTGTTCAGAACTCATTGTCATAGGGGAGGATGATTGACACAGAATGGAGAGACTAAAAAGACAGGCATCTTTTGGACTTCCGGAAAAAAAGTCCGCAGACAATCGTGCAGCATCTCTTATTAGAAAGCTGTTTGGAGCTACCTTTGTTGAGCTCGGAGCTTATCACGGTTCACGGGACGCAGACGGAAAACCTGTATTATGCAATACCCTGACAGGATACGGGGCTGTTGGCGAAGCTCTTGTATATGCTTTTGCTCAGGACGGATCGGATCGTGACGGAGCAGTTTCAGCAGTTTCCGCTGAGAAAATAGTTTCGATTATAAACAGATCAAGTAGTGAAAGTGCTCCGCTGATTGGATTTTTTGACAGCTGTGGCGCACAGCTTTATGACGGGATGGCGGCGCTTTCGGGATACGGCAAAATCATGCATGCCGTGGCAAGGAAGCGCGGACACGGACCCATGCTGGCGGTGATTACAGGAAGCTGTACCGGAGGGCTTGCCGTCATTGCTGAAATGTTTGACGTTGTAATAGCGGTTCATGATGCTAAGTTTTACGTAAATCCAACGTATATTGCGCGGGACGCGCTTAAGGAACAGGGGATTTCCGCTCCGGAGCTCGGAACAGCTTCCGCTGCTGCAATGCGTGGAGAGATTTCTCTGCTCTGCAAGGATGCCGATGATGCAGTCTCTTCTGTTTCAAGACTGCTTAGCTTTATTGCATATCCGGAAGGGGAGACCTCCGACAGCTTTGAGAGGATGACTGACAAGGCCGTACAACTGTTTGCTGCTCCGGGCTATGATTCACATGAGCTTATAAAAGACGTATGTGATAACGGTGATTACTTTGAAAGTCAGCCGGGATATGCAAATGAGCTTTTGACTGCTTTTGGACGCATCTGCGGAGATACGGTTGCAATTGTGGCTTCAAATCCGTCGCATCACCAGGGATTGCTTTCTGAGCGCGCCGCAAGGAAAGCGGCTAACTTTATAAATTTTGCAAACACTTTGGAGATACCTGTAGTTACACTTGTAGACACTGAGGGATTTGATACCACAGCGCATACTGAACTTGAACGTACTGCTTCACATATGGCCTCGCTTGCGTACGCTTATGCTTCAACATCTAATACGCATATAACTGTTGTTACTGGACGGGCATATGGAACTGCATCTGTTATACTCGGTTCTCGGGCTCTTGGCGCCGATATCTGTCTGGCTGTTGAGAATGCAGACATGAGCATACTCGATCCGGATACTGTTGTTCAGTTTATTTATGGGGACGAAATTGATTCATCCTCAGATCCTGCAGGTGAGAGACAGAAGAGGGTAGACGAATGGAAAAGGGTTCATGCAGGAACAGTTGAGGCGGCTATGTACGGAGACATTGATGATGTGATTGCTCCTGCGGAACTTCGTGCGAGGATTGCGGCTGCTGTTAAAGAATGCAGATAGAGTGTTCAGTATAAATTTTTGGTATATTTGAAAGGCAATGGAGATTGATATGATTGAGTTAATGGCTGCGGCGGCAGGTGGAGGCGTTTCGTCCTCGATTGACCGCGGAGTGCCGATAGCGGAGCGGATGCTTCTTGGACTGCAGACAACTCTGCTCGGATTGGGAACGGTTTTCAGCGTACTAATAATACTTATGTGTGTGCTGCTTCTGTTCAGACTTTTCTTCTACTCTATTCCGAACAGACGTAATAAAGGAAGAGCTGTATCCGCATCATCAGATAAAGACGAATCTGAAGAGTCAGCACCATCAGATCCCGTGGGGGACAGTGACGGTGAGATTATTGCTGCGATAACTGCTGCTGTGTCGCTTTATCTTGAAGCGGAGTCGGCAGAGTATGGCAGGGAGGAAAAAACTTCTTTCCGTGTTGTAAACTTTCGGCGCAGATAAAATTTTCATGTCTGATTAAGATTAAGTAAAAAGGAAATAACAGCTTGTACCACATATTATTTCTTTTTTATCGGGCGCCTGAAGAATGGCGGATTTTAATGAAAGGAACGATAATAGAATATGAGAACTTTTAATATTAAAGTAAACGGCGTGCCTTATGAGGTTGAGGTAGAAGAGACGGGTTCAGCATCTGCGTCAGTCTCTTCAGCTGAGACTGCATCTGCTGCGGCTTCCGTGCCTTCTCCGAAGCCGGAAACATCGGCGGGGGGAAGTATAAAGGTTAAAGCTCCCATGCCCGGTAAGCTTGTAAAAATCAATTGTAAAACGGGGCAAAGCGTAAAGCGCGGCGAAATTTTATGCCTGCTTGAAGCGATGAAAATGGAAAATGAAATTTTTGCTCCGTGTGACGGAACTATAGTTACGGTTGAGGTTTCACAGGGGGATACGGTTGCAGGTGATGCGCTTCTCTTTACTTTGAACTGATGCGCTGGTTTTATACGGTATTTATTTAATAAAAAGCCATACAGAATGGACTGAAACATATGTTGGAAACTATAAAAAATTTTCTTGAAACAACTGGGATAGCAAATATGGCTCAGGGTGATACGCCGGTTTATAAGTATCTGATTATGTATGTTATAATCGGGGTGCTGTTTTACCTTGCGGTGGTTAAAAAATTTGAGCCCCTGCTTTTGCTTCCTATAGCTTTTGGTATGCTGCTTGCAAATCTTCCCGGCGCAGAGCTTTTTCATATGGACTTTTTTCTTGAAGAACATCCGGATTATGGAATGATACTTCAGCAGGGTGGACTTCTTGACCTTTTGTATATAGGAGTTAAGCTCGGAATATACCCGTCTCTTATATTTATGGGCGTCGGCGCAATGACTGATTTTACACCTCTCATTGCAGATCCGAAATCGCTTCTTCTCGGAGCTGCAGCGCAGTTTGGAGTTTTTGCCGCTTTTACCGGTGCACTTGCAATCGGATTTACTTCAGCGGCCGCCGCGGCTATCGGTATTATAGGAGGAGCGGACGGCCCTACCGCGATATTAGTTACAAAAATTCTTGCTCCGCAGCTTCTCGGGGCAATTGCAGTCGCCGCATATTCGTATATGGCGCTGATTCCGGTCATACAACCGCCTTTGATGCGTATTTTTACAACAAAGAAGGAACGTCTTATTCATATGGAGCGCCTCAGACCTGTAAAGCGTATTGAGATTATACTTTTTCCTATTGTAGTCACGCTTGTTGTAAGTCTGATAGTTCCGTCGGCGACTCCGCTTGTCGGTTTTTTGATGCTTGGAAATCTGTTTAATGTGTCGGGCGTTACTGAAAGACTTTCCAAGACTGTCCAGAATGAGCTTATTAATATTGTGACAATAATGCTTGGCGTTACTGTCGGAGGGACGGCAAGTGCTGAAAACTTTCTTTCTTTCGAAACCTTGTCAATTCTGTTTCTCGGCCTTGTGGCATTTTGTCTTTCTACAGTCGGAGGTGTCCTCCTCGGAAAGCTTATGTGCTTTCTCACTCATGGCAAGGTCAATCCTCTTATAGGTGCCGCCGGAGTCTCTGCTGTTCCTATGGCGGCCCGTGTTGCTCAGACCGTGGGGCAAAAAGAGGATCCTACCAACTTTCTTCTTATGAATGCAATGGGGCCGAATGTTGCCGGAGTTATCGGTTCTGCAGTGGCTGCAGGAGTTTTGCTTGCACAGTTTGCCGGATAACGGAATTTTGGACGATGTAAATGACCATCGTCTTGACAGACAGCCGTCTGATTAGACAGGAGATTTGCTTTTAGCTATATTATTGTGCCGTCTGTGACGGTATGGAGATTAGCGTGAAAAATTGTGAGAGCTTATTCGAGCCTGATTTTTCACGTCGGAAAGGCATGGTATTAAAATGTCAGAAAAACGTAAAATAAAAATTTGTGAAACTGCGCTGCGCGATGCGCACCAGTCTCTGATTGCTACAAGAATGAGAACTGAAGAGATGCTTCCGGTGCTTGAGACAATGGATAATGCCGGTTATTACTCACTGGAAGCATGGGGAGGAGCTACATTCGACGCATGTCTGAGATTCCTTGGCGAGGATCCGTGGAAGCGTTTGCGTGTTCTCCGTGAACATGTAAAAAAGACAAAGCTTCAAATGCTTTTTCGTGGACAGAATATTCTCGGATACCGTAATTATGCCGACGATGTCGTGGAGTATTTTGTTCAAAAGTCGATTGCCAACGGGATTGATATAATCAGAATATTCGACGCTTTAAACGATCCGCGTAATCTTAAAACCGCAATCGACGCAACAAAGCGTGAGGGCGGTCATGTTCAGGTGGCGATTTCCTATACTACAAGTCCGGTCCATACAAGCGAGGCTTTTGCGGAATATGCCCGGCAGATTTCAGAAATGGGAGCCGATTCGATCTGCATAAAGGATATGGCCGGTCTTCTCGGACCGTATCAGGCAGAAAAGCTTGTTAGGGCAATCAAAGCAAAGACCGGACTTCCGCTTGAGCTTCACACGCACTATACTGCAGGGCTCGCTTCAATGACTCTTATTAAGGCGGTGGAGGCAGGAGTGGATATAGTTGACACAGCTATTTCTCCGCTGGCGCTTGGTACAAGTCAGCCTTCAACCGAGGCAACGGTCGCAGCTTTTGCGGGTTCCGATTATGACACCGGTCTTTCACTTGATAAATTGGAACCGATACGGTCACATTTTGCGAAGCTTCGTGAAAAATATATTAAAAACGGGAAACTCGATCCGACAGTGCTTCGCGTTGATGTCAATGCGCTGCGGTATCAGGTACCTGGAGGTATGCTCTCAAATCTTGTTTCGCAGCTGAAGAATGCAGGACAGCTTAAAATGCTTGACGCTGTACTTGAGGAGGTCCCTCGCGTTCGCCGTGATGCAGGATATCCTCCGCTTGTAACTCCTACATCACAGATTATAGGAACACAGGCTGTATTTAATGTTCTGAGCGGAGAACGGTATAAGATGGTATCCAAAGAATTCGTTGGCATTATTGCAGGAGAGTACGGAAAAACTCCGGCTGAAATTGACCCTGAATTCATCAAAAAGATACTTGGAGGCAGGGAACCGATCACATGCAGGCCGGCCGATATGCTTCAGCCTGAACTCGACAGGCTTCGCGGCGAAATTTCCTCCTATATTGAACAGGATGAGGATGTTCTCTCATATGCACTTTTTGGTTCTGTGGCTGTCGATTTTTTCAAGCGCCGGCAGACAAAAAAATACCGTGTAGACGATAATGCTGACCCTAAAAACGGGGTTCATACAGTATAACTTAGGCAAGACGTCCCGCCATTAAAGCGACAGCTTTAATGGCGATCGCCTTTCAGTCGGCTGGTTACATTTTACCTTCAGTAGGAGATACAATCTCCTACTGAATGGTTGCCACGCCATTTGACGGGACAAGTCCCTTATTGGTTTTACGGCGGAGATTGGTTAATATTGAAGGACGGCGGTAACGCGGAAATGCTGTGCCGCCGGTTCTTTTTGCCTGTGTTTTTGATAAATTAGCCAGGATAAATAAGTAGTGTAAAAAAAATTGTTTACAATATTCGGAATATGTGTTATAATGTGAAAAAATGTTTAGCCTTATTTCTAATTTGGTTTTACTTTATATATGA
>CABPZV010000093.1 GCA_902462015.1 uncultured Eubacteriales bacterium
GACGCTTGCGGCGGCAGTCTGCGGACCGATATCGACTATGCTATTTAAGCTTGAATGTACCGGCATAAACGCAGGAATGGGTACATGCGGTCTCGTCGGCCCTATCGGAGTCGTTATGTCTACAGAAAATACTGCCACGATGTGGATTGGAATTCTTGTTTCTTGTTTTGTGCTTCCTGCGGTTTTATCATTTGTATTTAATGAGATTCTTCGTAAAATAGGTCTTGTTAAAACAGGAGATATGAAAATCGACATCTGAATTATTAAACGCATTGTACAGCGGACATCAATGAAAATGTTGATGTCTGCTGTTTTTTATTTAACTTTTGTTAAGGTGTAGCGTTTGCCTGAAATGCTGCTGCCCGTTACTCCTTCCTCAGATGTCAGTATAGTCTGAGTCAGTAAAGTTTTTTCGGGATTGAACCTGTCGTACAGGTCGAGCAGATGGGTTACAAAGATATATTTAGTTTTAAGCCTCGGCAGTACCGAAAGAATATCATACATTCCATTAGCGCCTTCGCTGTAGGCTGTTGTCTGAAAGGTTTCATTTAAAAGAAGCAGCGCATGCGGCTTGATGCTGTCGAGGATATTTGCTATACAACGTACTTCACCTTCAAATCTTCCTGCGGTATCTCCCACTGTAAAGTCTTCTTCGGCCGCTGAAAAATGTGAATATATTCCGCTTTTAACCGAAACGGTTGCGTTGTCGGCACATACGGGGAGACCGGACTGGGCAAAAATCTGAGCGATTCCTACCGCACGGAGAAAAACCGTTTTTCCGGTATTGTTGGAGCCGCGTATAAGCATACCTTCAAGCTCCGGCTGAAAGGAAAGATCGTTGGGAATTATCTGTTCGTTTGTCATTCCCTCGCAGATCAGAAATAAGTCGCGCAGTCCCCCTAATTCCGTAAGTTCGCTTTCCATTGGCAGGATTTTCGGAGTGCAGAGCGGTACTCCGGCAGAAGCGACAAATTCGCAGTATTTTATTGCAGCGTCGTAAAACTGCATTTCGGATGAGAGACCGTGAAAAATTTCGTATATGTCGCCTGTGATTTTTGTAAGCGTGTTGTCAATTTGAGACAATGCCTCGGTAAGAATGTACATTACAGTGTCAAAAGATTCACGGTCTATTACCGATTCTGTATTCAGTTTTTCCTTAGTTTTTGTCGAAAGTCCTGATATGAGGCGGTATAGCTTATTTTCCTTTTTATCCGTGCTCTCAGGCTTTTCCGGCTCCATCTGTTCTTCATATAACTGGCGGAGCTGCTTTTCATATTGCTTATGCTGTTTTTCGAGCAGCTGTTTTTTTGGTTTGGACTCTATATTTGTAAGCTCACATCCGGTTATTTTAAAATCGTCTGACAGGCTAATTGCAACCTCGTAATTATAGTCGTCTGCCTCGTTATATACAAACAGGGCGGATATTTTTCCGATTTCTTCAAGATTGTTGTCGGAAAGCATTCGGCAAGCATAATCACGAATATATATGAGACCTGGGGAGCTTAATTTGTATGATGAAAGAGTATCCGATATAGAGGTAAAAAAGGACATTATTGTTCTTGGAAAAACAGACGTTACCTTAAGCGAAGAATATGTCTGCGACAGTATAGCTTCGCTGCTGCCTTTCTCATTTACATGCGCGCCCGAGCGCAGCTCTATCCAGTCAGCCTTGATTTTATCATACCGGAGAAAAATCGTTTTCAGTTCATCGAATAATTTAGGATTGTTTAAAAAATCATTCAGAATGGCCTGCCGGTACAGAATATTTTCGGGGTCAGTAAGCGGTCTTGACAGTACGCTAATAAATCTGTCATACCGTGCGGAATCGGGGCAGAATACAGCTGCGCATCTGTCTATGGAAAGATTATAGATTGCATCTGTAACCGCGCTTTTTTCCTCATTTTTATATAATAGACTAATTTTCATTTAAGTAATAGACTAATTTAAAATTTAGTCTCCGAACCTTTCCTTGAGTGAATTGAAATCGAGTCTGTATTTTTTCAGTATGTCCTGAGCGTGAGAGCTTTCGGTTTCAGTCCGGCGTGCGATTTTATATGTGCGTTTTTTTCCGTCCCTGTCAAGCAGTACGTTCAGCATGGGAATTTCAAAACCTTTTTCGGAATTTTCAGATTTGCCGCCTATTTTGTGGTGTGTAACATAAACTCCGAAAACCCCTTTCCTGTACAGCTTTTCTGCAAGCTCCGAGGTACAGCGGATAGCTTTCTGCTCGCTCGTTGTCGAGTATGTTTCGTTTAGGAGAACAAGACAGTTTTTTCCGGCCTCTTTGATAATGTCATTTACTCTGGCCTGCTCATCGACAAAACGTCCGGAAAGTTCAAACCGTTCGTCGTGAGGAAAATGAGTGAATACGCAATAAAGCGGAGAAATATCGGCGGATTTGCAGGGAACGGGAGCCCCGGACAGAAAGAGCAGAACCGAGATTCCGACGGTGCGCAGATACGTTGTTTTACCGCCGCCGTTTGCACCGGTAAGAAAGAAAAACGGTTCGCTTTCTGTAAAATCTGCATTGTTTGGAATTATATTTTGTTCACCTTTTTCAAGGAGTGTAATATCGTGGGCGTCGCGCAGGATAATCTGTTTTTTTGCGGAGACGGTCGGATAGCATACGGGAATACCGGCTTTTCTTATTCTTTGGATTAAACGGCATACGGAGATATAAAAACCAAGCTGGGAGCGATATTCGAGAAACTCAGGTTCTATTATGTGCTCATATTTTTCTGCAAAAGACGTGATTAAATTAAACTCTTCCGGATGAAGTTTTGATGCCGCATATGTAATTCCGGCGGTAAGACGGCGCGGTATTACAGGCTCCGATGTAATTTCGCCGAGCCCAAATTTTTTTGCACAGCTAATCAGACGGGAAAGATACCCGCTGTTTTCTTCAGACCCTGCTTTAATATCAGAATGATTCTTGTCTTTGGAGCTTACAGTATTGCCGGGAAGCGAAAGATAGTGCATGCTTCCGGATATGCGGCAGACATATGAGCGAAGTTCTCGGAGCGCGGGAATGACTTTTCCGAGGTCATACTTAAGCGCAGAAAAATCTTCGCTTTGGCAAAATTTACTGAAGCCCTCTGAAAAGCGTCTGCACAGCAAGGTACTGTCTGTTAATTCTGAGGCTGAGATAGAAAATTCGGCCATGTTCTGTAATATTAGGGTGCAGAAAATGGCTTTTTCTTCCCAGTTTACTGAGCTTGAGTAATCGCTGTACAGCGAACCGATGTAATCGGCAGTCTTACGAAGCTTTATAAAATCGGCAAGCAATTCAGTGTCATCAGTTCCTATAGTACCGTCAGGACTGTCGCCGAGCAGTGCACAAAACAGCTTCTGGCGCTCAGTTATGTCCGTTTCACCGCACGGCTTTTGCATAACGGCTGCTGCGTCATTGTCTACAAGCAAGGAAAGCCTTGTATCTTCGAATACGTCGGCTGAAATTTTCTGCTCCTGCTGAATTCTGGTGTTAATAAGACTTGGATAAGTCATATAAATAATGCCTTTCCTGTTTTTTAAGTTGCTTAAAGCTCTTAGAAAAGATTTTGTTAGCTAAGCAGTTTGCTTTTTTTGATTTTAACCGCTGTGATCCTCATGATCCTTTTAATCTTTCTGGGAACTTCTGCAAAAGCTCGTGTTATCGCATGATTAATAGGGTATACCAAAAGGGCAAAAACAATAAATACAAGTGTGCCTCCGAATGAGAGCCTTTCCATTGAGAAAAGCGGCGCTGCAAATGCAAGTCCGGCGATAAATAACACAAGCATTGCTGAAAAAAGAACCTTTCTGATACGGTTAAAAGGCAGACAGACGCGGTAAAGCATAACAAATCCGACAACTGCGATCAGAAGCGCGGCGATTGTCGAGGTTTCTTCCTGCGGAATTGAAAATGCGACCGAAAAAAGCATTGTTCCGAATATGACAAGAATATCGGTAATTCCTGCCGGAGCCGCGCGGTAAAGAACATTGCGCAGGAATTTTCCGCGTACGATGTTTGTATTAGGTTCAAGTGCAAGAATGAAAGAAGGAATTCCGATTGTCAAAGCGTTGATAAGAGAAAGCTGAGCCGGTGTAACGGGGTACGCAAGCGTACCTATAATTGTAATCCATGCAAGGAAAAAGGAAAATATATTTTTCACCAAGAAAAGTGCTGCTGAGCGTTCAATATTGTTTATTACTCTGCGGCCTTCAGCTACAACGGCAGGCATGGCGGAAAAATCAGAATTAAGAAGTACAAGCTGAGATACCTGTGACGCGACATCGCTGCCGGATGCCATTGCAATACTGCAGTCGGCCTCCTTGAGCGCGAGAACGTCGTTCACTCCGTCTCCCGTCATGGCAACAGTATGACCGGCGTTTTTAAGCGCAGTTACAAGTGTTTTTTTCTGTTCGGGCGTCACTCGTCCGAAAACGGTATATTTATTAACCGCATCATATACTTTATCATATGTGTCAAGTGCTGAAGCGTCGATATATCTGTCGGAATTCGGAATTCCGGCTTCTCCGGCTGCGCTTGAAGCCGTTATCGGATTATCGCCCGATATTACCTTTATTTCTACTCCCTGAGCTGTGAAATATTCGAATGTTTCCTTAGCGCGTTTTCTGATTTTGTTTGCAAGAAGAACTGCATACAGCGGATATACTTCGGAAGAATTGAATTCCCCGTCAGCCTTGTCGCACCGGGCGAAGAGCAGAACACGGCTGCCTTTGGCGGAAAGCTTTCCGAAGAACTGTGCATAATTTTCATAACGGTCGTTCAGTATAAATTCAGGTGCGCCGAGAAGGTATCCCTCTCCGTTTTCAAATACTGCTCCGCTGTACTTGTTTTTGGATGAAAAGGGAATAACCGCTTTAGCCGCGTTTCTGCTGCTGCCCGAAAAACATTCCTTGATTGCCTCCATAGTATTATTGTCCGGAGCCATTGCCGATGCAAAGTCGGTCAGATGCATAGTTGCCTTTTCCGGAGAAAATTCTTCATTTCCGGGTATTGGACGTACTCCGGTCACTTCCATTTTGTTTTCGGTTATTGTACCGGTCTTGTCAACGCAGATTACGTCGGTACGCGCAAGCGTTTCGATTGATTTAAGCTCACGGACGAGCGTTCTTTTCTTAGACAGCCTTATGACGCTTACGGCAAGAGCTACGCTTACAAGCAGATATAATCCGTCCGGAATCATTCCCAATATTGCAGCGGCGGTGCTTACAATAGAATCGGTAAGAGACATTCCGAGATTCCCGTGCTGCCGGTATATCAGGAGCGCCGCCATGGGGATGATGACGACGCCGATGACTCCTATCAGTGTTGTAAGCGAACGCATCATTCCGGCTTTTGTACGCCGTTTGGAGCGCTTTGCCTCAAGCGTCAGCTTGGAGGCAAAGGATTCACTGCCAACCTGGGTAAGCTGTGCGATGCAGCTTCCGGATATTACAAAGCTTCCCGATAAAAGCGGATCTCCCGCATGTTTTGTTATCTCATCGGCTTCGCCCGTTACAAGCGCTTCATTTACAGTAATTTCGCCGTCGGCAACAATTCCGTCGGCAGCAATTTGGTTTCCTGCGTTCAGGATTATAATATCGTCAAGCACAAGCTCTTCCGTAGGAATATCGCAGACTTCTCCGTCACGGATTACCGAAGAACGGGGGGCGCTCAGGAGAGTAAGATTATCAAGTACCTTCTTGCTTCGCAGCTCCTGTACGATTCCGATTATGGTGTTAGCCGCAATTATCGGAAGGAACATCAGATGATTATAAGACCGGCATGCAATAAGAGCAACCGCTATAGTTAGAAATATAAAGTTAAAATA
This sequence comes from uncultured Eubacteriales bacterium, assembly GCA_902462015.1. Classification (GTDB taxonomy): domain Bacteria; phylum Bacillota; class Clostridia; order Oscillospirales; family CAG-272; genus UMGS911. The sequence continues at coordinate 5,817 of CABPZV010000093.1, forward strand.
TGTGCATGTATTCCCGATGATAATTTGTTTTACCGTTTTTACCGGACTTTTTACCGGAGTGTTCATTTCTCCAAGCTCCACCCGTTCATCAACCTGCATAGCAGACAGCCCGGTTGACGGGTCGATCATTGGACGTTTGGGTATATCATATCGCTGTGTGATATTTCTGGAGTCTTTGTTTCTGACATTTGAATTACGGCTAATGCCTTTGTTATTCATGGATATCTCTGAGTTTATATCTTCTGTTTCGTTTTCTTCCGTTTTTTTAAATCGTTTCATAAAATAACAAAACTCTTTCTTCTGTAAATTCTTTTCACTGCGCTGCAAAATATCAATACGTCAGTAGTATTTCTCTATTTATTTGCGGTGAATCCAGCATATGAATATATATTATTCGTGCTTCTTTGCGCCAATATGAACAATTTCTTATTTTGCTCTTAAAGTTCTGACAGATTGAAAGAATAGTTCATAGATTCCATTATTTTTGCTTCCCGCCGGTGACTTGAAAGAATGATGGACTGCAGATTATAGTTTTCGGCTTCGCTGAGAAGAAAAGCGAGTACTTTGGAAAGACGTTCACTGTCGATGTGACAGAAGCTTTCGTCAAGTACAAGAGGAGGCAGACAGTTTTTACAGAGTATTTCTGTGAGAGCGGTTCTAAGCGCAATATAAGCGATATCCTTAGTTCCGCCGCTCATAAAGCTTGTCTCAAGCGTTCGGATTCCGCTGTTGTTTTCGTCTGTATTTTTTGAAAAGTTCATTGAAAAATCGTTTCCGATTCCCACATTTGTGTATTTTTGCTCGGTAAGATTGCCGACAATTTCGCTGACACGTCTTGTAAGTGCCGGAGCAATTCTTCCGTGCAGAGCATTGCTTGCCATGCGGAGCCTGTCAGTAGCGAGAACAAGCGCGGCGTGCATATGTTCATATTCATACAGCTTTTTTTCCACACTTCCGAGCTGTTCGCACAAAGGCGCAAGCGGTTCTGTCTTTGCTTTGAGTTCAACTGCGGAAAGCTCGATTTTATGCTTTTTTTGCAGCAAAGCTTCGTTTGCGCCTTTGATAAAGCTGTATTCTCTGCGTGCTCCCTCAAGTCCCTCAGTAAGTTTTTTTCGGTTTTCCGGAGAAAGTGAAAATTCCGAATTATATGAGTCTTTAGCTGAATTAATCAGGTATGAATTTTCGGCTGCAATCTTTCTAAGCTGCTGCCTGCGTTTCTCGTCAGCGCCGGTGTCTGCTGTTTCGATAAGCTCTGTCTGGTGTGCTATCTCCGATTCGATTTCACCGAGACGTATGTTAAAGCGTGAGTAAGCTGCCACAGCCTGTTCGACGCTCTCCATGTTCCAGTATGCTAAAAGCTCGGACAGTTCTGCTTCAAGCTCTGAACTGGAAATTTCATTTTCATAGTCTGATTTCGCCCAACGGCGGCTGCCGGTCTCTGAAATTTCCGATTGGGAGATTTGGTCTAATTCGTCGAGAATCCTGTATAAATCGTCGATATCCAAGGCTCCGGTCAGATTCAGAATTTCGTAATATTCGGTAATCGACTGTCTGCGTGAAATAATTGTAATAACTGCACCTGCGAGCGCAGTCAGACCGATTATGATAGGTATGATTCCTTTTTTTTCGCTTCCGAGCAGAAGGTAGAGACCTATGCATACAGATGCGGTAAAGACTGCCATAAGAATAAATGAAAGGAAAGCGTACGCTTTTCTTTTCGTGAGACTGTCTTCTGCCCGAAGCTCAATTTCGTGTATTCCGCCGGCATTTTCAATTTTTGTCCGAAGTCTTACTAATTCTTCATCGGGCTCTTTGATTTTGATATTGCCGGCAGTTTCTTTTTTTCTTTTTTCTTTCAGAATACCGTCTATTTCCTGAAGTTTTTCTATATATGCGTCGTTAGGCAGAAAACCTTCGTATGAAGCGTTTTGCCGTATCAGCTTTTTTTCCTCGATCAGTGTTTCTCTTTTTTCTTTTATCTGTTCCGCTTTGCTTGCGCTGATAAGCTCAATAGCGGCTTCATAGTATTCAACACGTTTTTGGGCTTCGCCAAGCTTAAAATTGTTTTCATCAAGCTTTTTTTCACAGCTTTCTAACTCTGACTCTGCTGACGATAGTTTCTTATGGGCTTCCTTTGCGGCTTCGACGCGGGTTATGAGTGATTCCCGCTGTCCGCGAAGCTCTGCGATTATAC
>CABPZV010000094.1 GCA_902462015.1 uncultured Eubacteriales bacterium
CACAAATCTACGATTTGTGCGAGGGGTATTTCGCTCTCAAACGCCGAGGGCTTGAGAGAACGGTTACTCGACCTTGCGGACTTCGTTCTGACTAAGCAGGTTTCTGCCCTGATTGACCGTCATAAAACGCTCCAGTGTGTCCCTGCGGATAATGGTTTTGCGCCCTACCTTTAAGACAGGCAGCTTGCCCCAGTCTGCCAATTTCCGCATCGTGTCCCTGCCGATACCCGTACATTCGGCGACTTCCTCGATGGTCATGCCCATTTTAACTACGTTCATCATCTCGTCCTCCTTTAGAAATACTTGTTGAAAAGAGCAGACCCGCCGAAAAAGAACGGTATGCGCCGCCCGAAAGGAAAAGCATTCGTGACCAACTCAGACGGTTACAGGCAGAGGGCAGACAGAGAAGCCACCAAAGCGAAAATCTCACGACAGAGAAAGATAGATTTAACAATGAGAACAACACCGCATGGTAGTACCCCTGCCTTGCGGGACTACATACATTATTTTGACAGAGAAACACCATGCAAGACTTCTAAATCTTGTAGGTGTCTGCTGTCATTGCCCAAAGCCATTAGAGGATATTGGCGATTCCACAGTTGATTCTACTCGTTCATCATACAAGAACATAAAGTATCCATAGCTTTCATTTGCAACAAATTCTGTCAATTCATCATAAGTGGCGTGTAGAGTAAAGTAATAATGATAAGTTTCTCCGTCAAAAATAGTTTCATAGGCAACGACATATCCGATATTCGAAAGTCGTTCGCACTCATCTTGTACTTGGGTGCTATCTGAAGATAACTGTTCCTTACCGCTGAACACATCAATAACTACACGATATAAAACAGTATCTCCATATTCATTCATCGCTTCTCGTAATGGTATCGAAAAATGAAATTTTCCATTTTCAGGTGTTGCGTACGAAGCAGACAGTGTACCATTTACATTAAACGAAGAAATTATAGTCTTTTCATCTCCATTAGGACTGTAATTATTAGGATAATTTCCACCATCAATATTGGATGTTGCAGAGGAATCATTATTGACCGTTTCAGATGTTTGATTGTTTGTGTTTTCCTGTGCATTATCGTTCAGCTCATCTGGGTTAATGTAGTCTTTTTCGCCGATATTGATCGAGTCATCCAATGTTACAGGTGGTGTCTTATCGAACATTCCGATCTGCCACATACCGAAACTTAACAAAATAACAAGGCACATACAACACATAGAGGTTACTGTACGAGTAATTACCTTTCTTTTCCTTTTTTGCTCGGCAGCGTACTGATCTCTGCGTTCAAGCAGGCTATTTACCATTTCATCACAATTCTTCATAAACAAAGCCTTCCTTTTCAAGTTTTGATTTCAAAGACTGCTTCGCTCGGTAAAGGAGATTTTTGATTTGACGGTCGCTCTTTTTCAAAGCGGTTGCCGCTTCTTTGCTGGAAAACCCTTCAAAGAACACAAGCCAAAGGATCGTTCTGTAATCGGTTGCAAGTTCAGAAAGTGCCTTGTGGACTATGATTTTTCTTTCTTCCTTTATGTAGGATTGTTCAAGGCTCAGTTCCTCGCTCAAATAGTTTTCCATATCTTCGATAGGGGTATTGAGCAGCTTTGAATTGTGCCTTATAAAATCAACCGCTACATTTCGCCCGATTGCATATAACCAAGACTTGAATGTGCTTTTACCCGAATATCTCGGCCTTTTGGTTATCAGCCGAAAAAAGGTATCTTCCGTCAGTTCCTCTGCAATGAAAATGTTATTGACATAACAGTTCAAATAAAGAATAAGACCATCCTTATAATCTCCAACGATTTCAGCTATCCCTTTGTCATCACCATCAAGGAAACGGCGGTAGCTACTTGCACCGTTATCCATTGACTTTCTCCCTTCTGAAAGGGGTGTTTTTGCTCCCTTTCACTTATTAGTCGTATGAGGACAGAAAAAGTCTCACATCTATTATAAAATTTTTTGCAAGTTTTTTGAATAGAAAACGGCGGCAAGGATTTCTCCTTGCCGCCGTATGCTCATTTTTGCAGTTTTATCATAACCTTGTCAATGAAAGGGTAAAACGATGTGAAATCGCATAAAGTGATAAGGTGAGCATTTTGCGAAAAATCCTTTATTTTCAAGACTTTTGGAGGACTTTATTGATAACCTATACCTCTGTTAAGAGGTCATAATTTGTAGAAATTCAAATTCAGATTTATCTGCCAAATGATTTGCTTACTCCCTTTTTCTCTTTTTCACAGGCAATAGGTCTCTTACTCTTCGACAAAGCGTGATGCTTTCGGCACTCATGGCACTTTCCATGACGTTCACAATTTTTCTTCTTACATGGACAGTTCTCATTTATCATCATTTGTTCCTCACACTATATTTCAGCAAAGCTAATCAGGACAGACAAATCAGCGAGATATACGGTACCGCCTGTATCAATTTATATATCGCTATTTTCCTGTCAGTATTTTTTTACCGGATGCCGCACAACCGTTCTCAGCTTGTCCTGCGCGCATCTTCTGGGGTCACTCAAATATATTTCGTGGTGGTATCGGGTATCAGTGATATCCAACATATATCCGTTTTCCTCGGCAAAGGTGTGCATGGCCTCAATCGTCGCAGGTTCGTCGTCATAAGAACCGATGTGCATACACTGCACACACAATCCCTCATTATAAGTAAAAAACTCGACTTTGTAAAAATCCTGCTTTTTCTTTTTAGTCGCTTCTGCGACAGCCCAGTCGAAATCCGCCTTTGTCACAAAATCCGGCAGCCGTATCATAGAGATAAAATGGAACTTGTCTTTACGATTGTAGTCGATGCCGTCTATGCCCTCTTGCTGCCAGAGACCCTCCAACGGAGGTACAACATATGCAAAATAGCCGTCAATTTGGTGATTACCCTTATAACTCATTTTAATGGTAAAGGCGATGTTGTACAATAATCCGATGGAGGCCTGATAGGAACCGCCCGCTTCATTGGGATTGCCCGTCCCTCGGACAGCCAGATAATTCATCGTCGGGATTTCCACGATTCCAGGCTTGTTTTTCGGCATATAAAATTCCTTATACTCTTTTTTGTAATCAAATGTCATATGTAATCCTTCGTTTTGAGCATTGACTGACAGACGTTTTTAAATTTTCCATATCGTTTCATCGCCGCAGATATTACGTATTTTTAGACGAAGCGGTTTCTTTTTACTTCGAATACGTCCGGTCCAAAATTCTTTAGTCTTATTTCCATCAACAGTAATAAATCCGTTTTTATCAATTTTAACCTCACTGTCAGAATGCCATTCACCGTCGGAAGAAGTGCAGTCTAAACTGATGAAATCTATGAGTTCCAAACCGTCTTCGCTGATCTCAATCGGCTTGTATGGCTTCTTAGCCGAAAAATTCAGCATTGACTTTTGGTTAAACTCCGCAATTTTTGAAATCACACGGTCGCTGACAAATTTATCAATTGTTACAGTATATCCGCTGAAAAGATCCTCTTGTGTTTCTTCCGCGTAAAATTCAGCATAATCACCTATAACAACTTCATCAAGAACAGCTTTGAGGTCACGAAGTTCAATTTCAATTGTTGTGCTGTCATCTTCTTTGATATATTTATAGATTTCAGCTTCATCGGTAATATCTACGTAATAGACGATAACTTTCCTGATACCACTGTCCAGGTCAGGAATAGCCTGATGAATTATGCGGTTCATTGTAACTATATCAAGCAGCTTCGAGGAGCTGTCCATTAAATTCGGCACATAGACAGGTACCGTACCAAGCACGCTGTCGGAAATAGCTCCTTCCCAAAATGAACTAAGAGAATCCTCGTTTTTTAATCCGGGGATCAACGATTTGATTTTATCCATTGTCTGAACGGGATTGCGGTAAAGCTGAACACCGTCTTTGATTTCAAGTACATCAAACTCTGCACCGTCCGCTTTTAAACGATCACGGGTGATTTGCATGGAGTTAAGACCAATATCACAATGTATGAATTTACGGCCAAGTTTGTTTGCGGCGGCTGCGGTTACACCGCTGCCGCCAAAGAAGTCTGCGACAATCATGTTTTCATTTGAGGATGACTTAATAATCCGCTCCAACATTGCCTCGGGTTTTTGTGTTGCATAATTAGCGTTTTCCAGTGCACCGCCTTGCACAGCAGGAATATCCATCCACAGATCCTGTAAAGGTACACCTTCAGACTCATCTAAATATCTTTTACGCTGTGGAACAGCTCCGGGCTTTGTTTGGACAACCTGACCGTTTGCAATCATCCTGTCCATACTTTCTTTACTAAAAGCCCAATAACGTGTTACGCCCATAACTTCATATCTGGGGTTCCCTTTTGCCGCCCCTCCGGGGCCCAGCATAGAAACCAAACGATACTTTCTTCCATCGGGGTCTGAGAACTTATAGAAATTTTTAATATATTCTTCAGTGTATGGTGTACATACAGTGTTCAGCGTATATTCTTCAGATTTGCTATAGTAAAATATGACGTCATGCAAACGGCCTAAATGTTTTGCACCCTGACCAACATCAGAATGCGAAAAAGTCCTTTTCCAAATAATTTCGTTTATAAAATTATTTTCTCCGAAGATCTCGTCCAAAAGAATTTTAACATAATGTCCGATATGGCTGTCCAATTCTACATATATTGAAGCAGCAGGGCTCATTATTGACTTGATCGCCATAAGATTTTCGTACATCCAGTTGAGATACTTTTCTTTTTCCCATACATCGCCATACATCTTTTCCTCAAAGGCCTTGAGCTCATCAATATCGAGTTCCTGCTCAGCTTGTACAATAACCTCAGCAACCTTCGGGTTGCGGCGAATATATACTTTCTTTGCATAATCTGCGCCGCTGGCAAAAGGCGGATCAATATACACAAGGTCAACCTGAATTCCCTGCTCTTTTAAATAAGCGCAGGCAGAAACACACTCTCCGCGAATGACCATATTACCGTCAGCGTTTTCGCCTACGGTTTCCTGCTTCTCCATTTCATACAAAGGCATACCGCGCTGCAGCGTCATAGAAACATCATCAGCGCCCTTGTATCTCAGTATTCTGTTAAAGTTTCCGAGAATGGCTTGTCCTTCTACCGGCTCCGGTATAAACGGTACATATTTAATCGGCATTATGTTTAACCTCCGTTAACACAATTTTAACTATCAAATCAGCAGCCTGCCCTGCAGTTTAATAAGGGAAAATATCTCTAATAAGGTGTTGGAAAGGCGGATTTACTTCACCGCCGCTGAAAAAAATAAGTGATACCGCTGCCCTTATTGGCAAAATATAAAATTATAGTCTACTTTAGTTAGTTTTTATTAAAAAAATTCATTTATCTTTTGGTGTGCCAGAAACAGCCTATCATTTTCAGACAGTGTATCCTCCAAGTACAGATAATTAAAACGCTCATAACCATAAGCGGCATTGTTTTGCTTTAAAAACTCTGTTTCCATAAAGGCCCTCTTATCCTTAAAGGCTGGATCTTCGGCGTAAATCTTTCCTTTGGTTTCGACAATAAAGATTTTATAGATTTTCATATCTTTACGTTTGATGATAAGAAAGTCAGGAGTGTAGGTTCCGACATAGATCCATTTATCTCCGTCATGTTTATAGCACCTGATCTTGAATTCTGTCATTGCACGGTCACCGTTGTAATATACCTCCAGACCGAGATTTTCAATATCATTATAAGTCAAGACATCTTTTAAGAAGGTCCTCTCGAAGCCACTGCCGGTACAATATGGCAGATAATGGAACGAACAATCTTTATTTTTGTGGGATGACATTTGCAATTTTAAATCATCCGCGATTTTTTCATTTCCGGTTTCTATAGCAAGATCAATAAGCTGTTGTATTTTTGCATCATTCTTTAGCCTTCCATTATCTTCTGCGATTATGTTTTCTACCACCTTTTGTTCAGGATAATAATCCTGCGGCCTATTTGTATATACTTCGGAGGTAAAATTTGCAATATTTAAGAGGCTTGCTTCCTCATATACCAGTTCTTCTGTAGTGTTAAAGTCGAGTTTATCGCAGAAAGCCTTACGAATGTTTGCTTCTATCAAACCTCGTTTATATTTGGAGCTGTAATAACGGGAACCGTTCTTTTCATATGTAATTTTTAGAAAAACAGCCTTTAACTGCTCTGCATAAACTTTCAGCTCTGATACAGAAAGCATAGCAAAACCGTCCCTTATAATTCTGTATATCCAAGAGATAAAGGTTGCAGGCTCACTGCCGTATTCAGTATCATCAAAGCTGATACTGGTTTTGCTTTTGTCCATTAAAAGATCAGTCGTTTTGATAATACTGTCTGCAATGCGCGCGGAATCAGCCGCGGCTGCTATTGCAGATGCAGGATCAGCCTCCTCTGCAGTAAAGGTATCATAATTGATTTTCAGCTGATAGAAGTCAACTTTGGGCAAATTCAAATACGCTGTGCGGTTGAAACGCTTCAGCGGTGTTTTTGTATTATCAGCAGATGAGAATTTCCTGAGGGAGATATGGTGCTGCCGCTCAAGCTGCATATTCAGCTTGTCGGCATTGCTTTTGTTCAAGTAAATAAGCGCTGTTTCAGAACTGCCATTGATTACCTGACGCAGGCAGCGGCAAGAGGACTGCAACACCATATTTGTGGGACAATCGCCCTCCTGGGAAAGAATGATTCCGGTAAGACTTCGGCAGTCCCACCCCTCTTTACCAATCTGTACAAGCAGTACGATACGGATTTTGGATACTGATTTGTCCAGTATATCAAACTGCATTTGGCTATCGACAGGCATCCTGTACTGCTTGTTTCCTTTGTGAAATTTGAGTATTGTATCTGCACCCAGTCCGTATTCTGCTGCAATGCGGGAAACCAAAGGGTAAACTATTTCTTCTAATTTTTCGATAGTACCGCAGTAAATGCCAAGTTTCGAGGAAAGACCATTTGAATAGACAGCATCTTTGTATGTATCAAGGAACTCCCGGACACCTTTTTCGATAATTAAGCTGCTGTCTGCAATATCGGCAATTTTCACTATGGGGAGTTTCAAAAAATTGCCCACACCGTCAATAAGCGGGTAATAATACACAATGTTGGTAATTTCAGCTGTGCCCACGGAAATCGAATCTGTAACCTTGAATTTTTCCGCTTTCTCGAGATAAGGTGTACCGGTAAAACCGATAACCGAATTTACAGTATTATTCTGCGCCCATTTCGTAACAACTGAACGAAGCTTGATTTCATCACTGACGGCATGATGAACCTCGTCTATAAAGACAGAAAGCGAAGGCAGCTTGCCAATAAGATTGCGAAGCTCGTTAGCTTGTCTGTCTTTTTCATCGTCACTTTTTTCAAACAAACGGATCTGACCGTTCTTCTCTGCAATACGGTCAAGTATAACCTTTTCGGCATTAGTGACGGCAACCAAGCCGAAGAGCTCGGAAAGCGGTTGATGATTCATAATTTTCTGAACATTCGGATTCTTGGTTTTATTTGATCTATTCGCAGCTTTTCCCTGATCTAAAATCTCAAAGGAAACCATTCGCTTAATATCTGATGCCGCAGGGTCCGGAATAATCCACGCAGGGTTAAAGTTCTGAATTGTCTTAAGACTCGGAACAACAGAAGATTTCAAGCCTGATGGAGCAAAGATTATAAAGTTATGAGCGAACGCAGAATTTGTCGGCTCGTTTAGAGCAAAGTATAAATCAAGATAGATGAATGCCGCCATCAAGTATGTCTTACCTGCGCCCATGGGTAAGCTGAAAAGATAATCCGTGTAGGAAACGCCGTAAAATACATTGCGGAAGAAACCGTCATAATCAATGTCTGACGGAAATTTCTTGATTTTCTTTTCGAGTTTTTCGGAAAC
>CABPZV010000095.1 GCA_902462015.1 uncultured Eubacteriales bacterium
CGGCGGAGCAGATACTTTTTTCGGAAAGACAAAGGGTAAAACTATTGACAGAATGCTGTCAAAAATTACAGCTGTAGTCGCTGTGATCTTTGCTTTGCTTGTCATTGCTGTATATGTGATTCAGGATGATACTTTTGTCACAAAAGACAATTATATCGACGATTATATTTCTGGTCTCGGTGATGATAGTGAAGCTGCCGGTGAAACGGGGGCAGAAAGCGGAAGCACAGAAACATCTGCAGATTCGGGTACAGATAATGAAACTGCGGATACTGCAGATTCTTTAGAAACCGCTGAATAAAATTCATCGCTTATCAATATAGTATTAATAGTAAGCCATCTTTAAAAGTGTACATTTGAGAGAGCAATTTTTATTATGTAATACAATATGTTTAATTAAACAGGGGCGCGGCCTGCACGTATGTGTAAGCCGCAGTCCCTGTTTTTAAGCTCGTCCCTGATATTTCCGGAACGAGCAAAGCCCTTTTTACGATGATCCTGTAACACTGACTCTTGAAGATGAAATTCCATAAAGAGAGCATATGAGATCAATAATTTTTATCTGAATTCCCGGATTGTCTCCGCCTACGCACACAACTGCTACACCGCTAATCTTGGGCGGATATTCCTCAAGCAAAAGCGGCGTACTCCGGGAGTAGTTTCCGGAGTCATAAACATACTCACTGCCGGATTCAAAATTGATCATAACCCTTGCGCTTTTTACTCCATCTATTGCATTAAGCAGAGTTGTCACTCTCTGCTCCTCCTCTGCAGTATAACTTGCAAGTGAAGAAGACTCCGTTTCTGCTGTATTCTGATCCTGTTTCTGACTTTCGCCGCCAAAGACAGAAACGGCAAGACATAGCACTCCCGCAATCAGTCCTACTATAATAAATGTCACACCCTTAGTTTCCTTAAGCTTTCCGAATATTTCATTCAGCTTCATTTTCAAATACCGTCTCTACCCTCTCACAGCCTATCATTTTGCCTGCATACTCTGACACGTCCCCAGGCTTCAGCAGATTATCTGAAAAATCTCCTGTATTTATATGGATCTTAACTTCCGTAACTGTTATATTTTCAACATCAGAATCATCTATCAATACAGCAACTGACACAGCAGCATCTGAAAGGCCAAAAGTAAGACATATCTGTGACGAGATATACTTTTCAATTTCAGCCTGACCTGCTGTAATCATTTCTGCATATGCTTCCTCCTCCGGTATTGCTCCAGCATCCAAAACGCCCTGATATTTTCCGTCCTCTGCAATCGCTGACAATCCCCTCAGCAATTGCGGAACATCTTTAAAAAGTCTGACTGCCGGAATAGCAAGAGCAATAAGGATAACAAGCGAGACAATGTATTTAACATATTTTTTTGTTTCACCCTTTGGGGCAAAAATCTCCGCGACACCTGCCGCAAGCGATATCAGAAACACAGTATAAAGAAAATTTCCTATTGACGACATTTTATTTTCCTCATCTTATGCTTTATGCTGAAACTGCAGTTGAACATTTAACAAGCAAAGTAACGCAAAAGATAAACAGAATGGAACAGGCCGCCACAATTGCAAGAGCAAACCCCATTATGCCGTTCATCTCATCTATGAATGACTGTTCTTTTTCACACCCGAGTATCTGCGCTGTAATTGAAGCCGCCCTGAGAGAAAGCCTGTGAAGTAAAAGAGAAATAATGATTGGAAGAACAATCAGAATAATTGCAACAACAGTTAAAAGTCCGGCCGCGCTTCTAATTGTGCCGATTCCGCCGACAACGGCTCTCATAGCCTCTCCGGCTGCGCTTCCGACAACCGGTATCATGTTTGAGACAGCAAACTTAATAGTCCTTGCCGCGGCATTATCCGCTGCAACCGCAAGCTTATTCTGATAGCCCATGATAAGTGAGAACAACACCATTAGAAAGCTCAGCCCTGTAGTAAAAATACCCCGAATAAATGAACTGACGCCGCGCAGGTTAATTCCTCCGCCAACGCATGTAAGTAAGGATATTCCAAAGCATATACGCAAAATCGGGTATAAACAGTACGCACATATATTTTCGATTGCAGTAAAAATGACTATCATCGATGCATTATTTGCAACCGACGCAGTGAAATTACCTCCGGCGGCATACAGAGAGCTCATAACAGGAAGAATGGCCGTCATAAATAATGTAAGCTGTTCAAGAGATCGGGATACCGAATCCCAAAGTCTCGTCACAATATTTATCAGCGGCAATGCTATACAAAGAGTTGAAGCGTAACCGCAGGCAGATGAAAGAGAACTGTTTGTAATTCCTTCCGAGATTTTTCTCACAACGGATGCGAGTAGAACAGTCCCGCAGATCAGTGCAAAATCCGAAAAAATCGGCCCTATAGTTTTAAGTGTTATTTTAGCCGCGGCGCGCACCAGAAGTCCCGTGTCGTAAGAAAGCGCATTCTCCGATTCTTCTGATGTCATATCCGGAATATATTCTCTTACCTCCTCCGGAATGGCGTCACGTATATCGCTTATTTCACTGTTATTTTCACCGGCACAAATATCTATACTCAAAACGATCATAATCAGCGGAGCAGTAAATAAAACAGTAATATAAGCTAAAAATCTCTTCCGTTTATTCTTAACATTCATTTTCATTCAGTTTCCTTTTGAATTATGTAAGCAAACTTCCTGTAATCTCAATTAGCTCTGTCAGCAACGGAAGGCTCAAAACAAATATTTCCGCCTTGCCTGCAAGCTCAATTTTCTCAGCAATTGAACCCTCCCCGGAATCCCGGCAAATATCGGCTGTACTTTGAGTAATCAAAGCGATCCCGAGAGATTTCATCACTATCTGTATGTATGGCATAAAATCTGAAAATTTGCCGGAGGCGGCCTCATCTGTAATATAGTCAAGCATATCGGTAACCGGAGCCAGACATCCTATTACACAGGTAAATAAAACAACGCAGGTAATCACCGTCAGTACGGTTGCATATTCCGGACGAAATTGTTTAATAGTCATTATAAATACAACCGCTACTATTGCAATTCCGCACAATTTAATAGTAGTCATCTTTATGACCATACCTTTCAAAGCTATGAATGGTTTCATCTTCTGTAAACGCCGGTTAGTCTCTCCAGCCAGTACTGCACAAAACTTTCAAGCTGACATCATTTGAAATAATTTTCTTGTAGATCAGTCTCCTGACTGAAGTTTGTAAGGTATCTTTAGACTTTTATTCCACCGTCATCATTTAATTCGTGTCTAAAGCCCAAACAGTGATTTTATCGTATTCAGCAGAGTGGCAATTTCCCCGACCAGCATTAAAAGCACAATAACTATTCCGGTCACGGAAACAAGCATTGCCATCTCGTCTCTTCCCGTTTTGCTCAGCACCTGATAAAGAACACTGACAATAAGTCCCACACCGGCAACTTTCAAAATCAATCCAGTATCCATGTAAACTACCCTGCCCCCTAAACCGGAGGCCCCCTTTCATCTGCATCCTGTCCGCCGAAACTGCATACTGCAGAACCGGCGATTAAAGCTTGTAACTATTACATTTATATGTATGTATTTCAATACTATAATAATAAAATAACCAGCATCATACCCGTGCTTAAACTGAGGGTCGTCTGGAGCTTTGCACGTTTCGGAAGTTCTTCACGCAATTTTTTACATTCCGCTTCGATACACTCAATAACGGCATCGCATCGTCTTATCTGATCCTCCGCGACACAGCGTCCCAATGAAACACCAAATTCATAAACGGCAGAATACAATGAATCACTCATCGGAATCTGTTTCCCTGACAATTCAAGCACCCGGCAAAAAGCAGTTTTATCATCGCTTTCTCCGTCATCTGCAGTCTTTTTCAAAAGAGAGAGAAAACCGCAGTCATCAAGTTCCTTGCAGCTAAAGCTTTGGTATATTTCCGACAGCGGAATGGAATAATACTCAATTTCTCTTTTAATATGACAGATAAGTTCAAGAAGACCTTCAAGCCTCCTGAGTCCTTCCCGTTCATTTGCCGCAAGCCGCACGCCAAACTGGGCAGTACAAAAAAATATAGTAATCAGCAGTGTAAATTTAATTAAATAATATATCATAAGTTCCATTCTATCCGCAATATTTCGTGGTATTGCACTGCAAAATCGCTGCTGTGGAGAGCGAAACGAAACATGCGACCGTAAGGCTTTAGCTTTACGGGTATTCAATAAGGGGCTTGCCCCGTCAAATGGCGTGGCAACCATTCCAGTAGGAGATTGTATCTCCCACTGAATGGTGTAATGTAACCCGCCATTAAGGCCGCCGCCTTAATGGCGGGGACATCTTGCCTAAGTTATATCATATCTCATTCCGTACCGTTTTGGATTTTGCCGTCCGAGTCATGTATCAAAAAACGCAGACCTCCACGTAAAGAGGAATCTCTTGAAATACCAATATATCTTAAAAAAACAAAATTATCATAAAGAAGTTTAATCGGCGGCCGTCTCATCAATTCCTCAAAAGAACCGGCATGAGCTGACGCAGCAAGCGGAACACCGCTGTTCATAGCTTCGAGAATAGCCTGAGCGTCCCTCATTCCCCCGATTTCGTCACATATTATAAGCTCAGGTGCGAGCGTTCTTGTTGCCTGCTCAATCCCTTCGCCTTTAGGATATCCATCAAGCAGATCGATCAGAGCGTTTTGCATCTCGGTTTCATCCCGGAATTCTCCGCGCTCGTCTACCACGGCAACGCGGAGAGGATTTTCCCCTGAAGCGGCCCTTACTGCAAGATCTCTGAGCAGAGTCGTTTTTCCAGAACACGGAGGTCCGTAAAATAACACGCCTCCCCGAAAACGATCTGCATTTAAAATGTCAAATATTCCGTCGGAAGCTCCTGTTCCTCTGTGTTCAAGACGTATACATACAGACGTAATTTCACTGAGATTTGATATCCCGGCAGCCGAGCTTCGCCTTCCGACGCCCGTCATGGTATCTGTTACAGCTCTGCCACATAAACCTACTCTGCATCCGTCCGGAAGACGTATATATCCGTGCCGAACCGTAGGTGCATGCGTGTGCATTGAATTTTCTGTCATCCTTGTTACAACGCAAGAAATTTCCCCGGACTGACAATAAACATTAAGCGGAATGTTTCTGCCGCTGCTGAGAGTGAGTGAGGCTTTTCTTCCACGCCTGAGACGAAGCTCTGTTATAAAATCTCCGCCGTCCCGGTAATCGAAAAATGTTTGCCCTGTATCCGTAATTGCAAGTTTGATCTTATCTGTAAGTCTCGGTGGAAGATATTTCAATATATCATTAAAAGAAGAAACCATTCTTATGACCATACCTTTCGTATACACGTGGAGTTTTGGCCGTTTTCATCTTCCGTGCCATGCCGGTATTTCTGATCGCCATGGCACAAAACTTTCAAACTTATGACCCGCTCCTTCCGTACAAAAATGTGCAGAATAATATATGTGCACTTGATTTTTGTATTTACTTCAATTTTATGTAACGGCATGTCCCGATATTACCCTTATTACTTTTATTAATTTATTTAATAAATTCGTACACAAAGAATGTAATATTTATTCGTTTCAAAAACGATTCTGTCTGAAAAAGGAATTCGTAATTAACAAAAAACAAATAATATTTCAAAACACAATATATTGTGTTTTTCTCTATTGACAACCACAATATATTGTGTTATAATACATTTGACATTCAGGAACACAGAATCGGCGGTTCAACAGGAGCGGAAAGCTCGTCATAATACGGCTAAGGTTTGAACCGGCGCCGAAAAAAGCAGGTACAGTCCGCCCTGACAATCAAATCCTTAAAAAGCTAAGAACATCCTGCTTTTAGCTATACCTATCATTTAAAAATATTATTATAATATATTATATTCAGGAAAGGAACCCTACAGATATGTATCAAGTCATTAAAAGAGACGGAAAGACGGTTGACTTTGATTTGAGTAAAATCAGCGCCGCAATTCAAAAAGCGTTTGACGCTCTCCAAAAACAGTACAATCAAAATATTATCGACATGCTTGCACTGAAAGTCACAGCTGATTATGAGCCTAAAATAAAAGATGAAAAAATCACTGTTGAAAGTATTCAGGACAGCGTTGAGGATGTCCTTGTTCAAGCAGGCTATGCAGATGTTGCAAAATGCTACATTCTTTACCGTAAGCAGCGCGAAAAAATCCGCAACATGAAAAACACTATAATAGACTATAAAGAAACTGTAGATAAATATATGCATGCCAATGACTGGAGAGTAAAGGAAAACTCTACAGTTACATATTCTGTAGGAGGACTTATTTTATCTAATTCCGGTGCTATTACAGCAAACTATTGGCTCAGCGAAATTTATGATCAGGAAATTGCAGATGCACACAGAAATTCGGATATTCATCTTCACGATCTTTCAATGCTGACCGGATATTGTGCAGGATGGTCTCTGCGTCAGCTTATCAAGGAAGGACTCGGCGGAATTCCAGGCAAAATAACATCTTCTCCTGCCAAGCATCTTGCGACTCTCTGCAACCAAATGGTAAACTTTCTCGGTATAATGCAGAATGAATGGGCAGGAGCACAGGCCTTTTCATCATTTGATACATATTTAGCTCCTTTTGTAAAGGCGGATAATCTCGATTACGACACGGTAAAGAAATGCGTAGAGTCCTTTATTTACGGAGTCAATACGCCAAGCCGCTGGGGAACCCAGGCTCCGTTTTCAAACATTACTCTCGACTGGACCGTACCTAACGACCTCGCAGAGCTCCCGGCTATTGTCGGAGGCAAAGAGATGCCCTTTAAATATAAGGACTGCAAGCGTGAAATGGACATGATAAACAAGGCGTTCATCGAAGTCATGATAGACGGAGACGCTAATGGACGCGGCTTCCAGTATCCTATTCCTACATATTCTATAACACGCGATTTTGACTGGTCGGAAACAGAAAATAACCGTCTTCTATTTGAAATGACATCAAAGTACGGAACGCCGTATTTTTCAAACTATGTCAACAGCGACATGGAGCCAAGCGATATAAGAAGTATGTGCTGCCGTCTCCGTCTGGATCTCCGTGAGCTCCGCAAGAAGTCCGGCGGTTTCTTCGGAAGCGGAGAATCTACCGGTTCAATCGGAGTTGTGACTATAAATATGCCGAGAATTGCATATCTTTCATCTGATGAAGCAGATTTTTATAAGCGGCTCGACCATATGATGGACATTTCCGCACGCTCCTTAAAAACTAAGCGTACAGTCATTTCAAAGCTGCTGGAACAGGGACTTTATCCCTATACAAAGCATTACCTTGGCAATCTTGATAATCACTTTTCTACAATCGGACTTGTCGGCATGAATGAAGCCTGCCTGAATGCAAAATGGATTCGCAAGGATCTGACCGATAAAGCTGCACAGCAGTTTACAAAGGACGTCCTTATACATATGCGCACACGTCTATCCGACTATCAGGAGGAATACGGTGATCTTTATAACCTCGAAGCAACTCCTGCAGAATCCACATCATACCGTCTTGCAAAACATGATGTTGAAAGATATCCGGACATTATAACTGCAACGGATAATCAAAAGGGAAACACTCCTTATTAC
>CABPZV010000096.1 GCA_902462015.1 uncultured Eubacteriales bacterium
AAAGCTTTAGCTTTAAGGTTATTATACCATAAGTCCCCTGCCGAACCGCAACGTTTCGGGGTTTTGCTTGCAAAATCGCTGGCATTGTCAGCGAAACGAAACTTGCACCTTAAAGCTTTAGCTTTAAGGTTATTATACCATATTTATTCCTTTTTTTCAATAATAATTCTTATTAAATCTATAGTTTTAAAATAAGAAATATCCGGAAATCGTCACTTTATTGACATGTCTTAATTATTATGGTATACTATTTACGAAAATATGAACTTGTAAAATTAAGATGTACTGAAAACGCCCCATGACGGAGTTTTGACACTTATCGAATAAAGACAGGACGGAAAAATGTCAGACTTAATAAAAAATAAATACAGTGTATTAAGGGAATTTAAAACTCCCGGAGATATTAAGAATATGTCGGAGCAGGAGCTGCTAAAGCTTGCAGATGATTTGCGAGAGGTCATTATAGAGACTACCTCTAAGAACGGAGGACATCTCGCGTCAAATCTTGGAATGATTGAAGCGACAATTGCTTTACACAGAGTTTTTTCGTCTCCACATGACAGCATTATTTTTGACGTTGGTCATCAATGCTATGCTCATAAGCTGCTTACAGGACGCTTTGAGAAGTTTAAAACTCTTAGGAGCTACGGCGGAATTTCGGGTTTTACCTCTCCGGAAGAGAGCGAACACGATCGTTTTTTTGCAGGACACTGCGGCGCGTCGCTTTCTGCTGCTCTCGGAATAGCCGAACGCAACCGGATGCTTGGAAGCGACGCGTTTGTGGTAGTTGTAATCGGAGACGCATCCTTTTCAAACGGAATGGTATTTGAGGCGATGAATAACTGTATAGGCCGGAATCTGAATCTGATTATTTTGCTAAATGACAATAAGATGTCGATTTCCAAGACAGTGGGGGGACTGTCAAGTCATCTTTCTAAAATGCGGACAAGCAAGCAATACTTTGCATTTAAGCATTCAGTGAAAAGACTGCTTGGCAGGATTCCGGTTGTAGGAGAGCGAATCAGAAGACATACGAGGGGAGCAAAAGACAGAATCAGGCGTGCGCTTATCGGGGACAGTATATTTGAATGTATGGGGCTTGATTATCTTGGTCCGGTTGACGGAAACAATATAAAAAAGCTTGAATCGGTTTTAAATGAAGCTAAAACGAAAAAACAGATATGCGTAGTGCATATGATTACTAAGAAGGGTAGGGGATATTATCCGGCTGAGGTGGAACCTGAAAGATACCACTCAGTTGCGCCGTTTGATCCTGCTGTCGGTGTTGTAGCAAAGGAGAATAAGACGTTTTCCTCTGTTTTCGGTGACATTATGTGTGACCGTGCCGAAAGAGATGAAAAGCTGTGCGCGATTACCGCGGCGATGTGCGTCGGCACCGGACTTGATAATTTTATAAATAAATACAGTGACAGATTTTTTGATGTAGGAATAGAAGAAGAGCATGCAGTCGCCTTTGCGGGAGGGCTCGGCGTCTCCGGAATGCATCCGGTTTTTGCTGTGTATTCAACCTTTTTGCAGAGAACATACGATCAGATTTTTCATGATGTTGCACTTCAGTCGTCTCCCGTTGTTTTTGCAATAGACCGTGCCGGACTTGTTGCTGGAGACGGAAAAACGCATCAGGGGCTGTATGACTGTTCGCTGTTGTCTGGCATACCGGGAATGGAGATATATTCGCCGGACAGCTATGATGAAATGGAAAGAGTTTTTAATAAACTGTTTGACCGAGGTGTTATGGCGGCGGTCAGATATCCGCGTGGGGCGGAGCAGATCTATGACCGGTCAGTGTATTCATATTGCAATGACGGAAGCTTTGCCGCGGCAGATTATGGAAATAAAAAGGAATGCAGTGCTGATATAACGGTTATAACATACGGAAGAGTTACCTTTGAAGCGGCGAAGGCTGCTGATTGTTTTTGCAGTATGCATCCGGAATTTTCAGTTCGTGTGATCAGGCTTTGCCGGGTTTATCCGGTGGACGGTAGTACGCTGATTCCATATGTTCAGGGTACGCAGGTGCTGTATCTTCTCGAAGAGGGAATAAAAAGCGGCGGAATTGCTGAAAAGATTACGGCTGCTGTTCTTCCGCAGCTGTCTGATAAACGGGTTTGTGAGAGATTGCCGCACGTCGTTGTTCATGCTGTGGATAACCGCTTTGTGTCACACGGAAGTATAGAATCGATTTATGAGGAGTGCGGTTTTACATCCGAACAGCTTGTAAAACGATTTGAAGAAGAAATCACCCATATATCTAATCTTATGAATTGAGAAATAATTTATTATTAAAATCCGGTAATTGATTTCACAATAAACTGATAAAATATCATAGACAATATTTCTGCCGCCGGGCAGTACGCAAATTTTTATGTTCTGTTTAAGCCGCTTAGCGGCATGGAGGGATTGATATTGATGAAGGAATTAGCGGAAAAATCAAATATTTCCGGAAAGTATATAAAAAACGGGTTTCTTAGGAAGCTGTTTGGCTTTTGCAGAAGACATCCTATCTGGCAGCTTATTATTTCGTCTTTTCTGCTAAATTTTGCTGTTGAAGCTCTTGGAAGACATTCGCTTATAGGGGCTGCAGAATTTGTATTCAGAGCTCCGGTTCAGTTTTTTCTTGGTACGCTTATAATCTGTTCGTCGCTTGCAATTTCTTTTCTTTTTGCGCGCCGAAGAATTGTGTATATTTTTATTATGCTTGTATGGATTGGATTAGCGATAGCGAATTGTATAATACTGTGTTTTAGAGTTACACCGCTATGCGCAATCGATCTTATACTGTTGAAATCAACTTTCAGCATAATCGGATATTATCTTTCGGTCTGGCAGATTGTACTTATCGCTGCAGCTATTGCCGCGGCTGTAGTTGGCATTATTGTACTTGCGGTTAAATCCAAGCCTGATAAACGCGGATATAAAAAGGTGCTTAAGATTGCGGTGGAGTGTGCCGCGGCGGTAGGAATGACCGTCGCTCTTTCAGCGGTTAATTCTGTTTTTGCAGAGACGACAGGACGGCTTGCGGACGATTATTATAACAATGGTTTTACATACAGCTTTTGTTCAACTTTTTTCGACCGCGGTGTCGATATGCCGGACAGCTATTCTCCCGGAAAAATGAAATGGGCTGAAAATTTAATAGATGAAGCTGGAAGTTCGGGTTCTGACGGCGTTTTGACGGCGGAGGAACAGCCGAATGTGATTTTTATACAGTTAGAATCGTTTATGGACATGAGTCATATAAAAGGACTTGAACTATCAGAAGATCCCGAACCTGTTTTTACGGCGCTGCAAAGGAATTGCCTGCATGGGGAGCTTTTGGTACCTGTTACCGGGTGTGGAACGGCGAATACTGAATTTGAAGTGCTGACCGGAATGAGGGTTGATGATTTTGGCTCTGGAGAATTTCCGTACGACACGGTTCTTAGGACGAAATCGTGCGAAAGCGCAGCTACGAATTTAAGTCTGCTGGGCTATAAAACACATGCTCTTCACAATAATAATGCTACGTTTTATGGACGCGACAAAGTATTTGCTTCTCTCGGCTTTGACCGGTTTACATCTGTAGAGTTTATGAAAGGTGTTGATTATAATTCGATCGGATGGGCAAAGGATCATGTTTTAGTTTCTGAAATTGAAAAGCTTTTGGAATCTACAGAAGAACGTGACTTTATATATGCGATAACTGTTCAGACTCACGGGAAGTATCCGGATGACTTTAAGGATGGAAAGATTTCTGCTGAGTATAAGCCTTTTGATGCCGATGAGAGCTATGACGGACTTGATGCTGTTTCTTACTATATTCAAGAGCTTAAAGAGGTAGATGCATTTATTGGTGAGCTTATAACCCGTCTTGAGGAAATGTCCGAGGACACAGTTGTCGTTTTATTCGGGGATCATATTCCGGAGCTTGGTTTTTCAGATGCTGATATGGATAACGCCAGTCTGTATAAAACCGACTATGTTATATGGGACAGCCGAAATGCGGCGCCGCTGTCTGAAATGCTTGCATCGGAGAACGGAGAGGAAGCTTTTGAAAGCGTTTCGCTGACTTCATATCAGCTTTATGCTTACGTGTGTAGAAATATCGGACTTGATATGTCTTCCTTTGGCAATGTTGCAAAAACCGAGGCTTATCTTGTTCAGGACGAAAATTATTCTGAAATTTTGAAACTTCTTGAATATGATACGCTTTACGGGGTCGGATATACTCTGGGCGAAAAAGGAACGTCATTTTATCAGCCGTCAGATATTGTGTATGGAACGGAAGATATCGTACTTGACGATGTTTCTTATGACGGCGGATATTATGTTTTAAAGGGACGCAATTTTACTCCATTCAGCCGCGGATATACCGGAAAGAAGCTGCTTACAACGAAATATATTGATGAAAACACACTGTATGTCAAAGCCCGTTTTGATGATGATTCTGTTATATCGGTTGTTCAGGCAGACGGAGATAAAGTGCTTCGGTCGAGCGGCGCTCTACCGGTTCCGGAAGGATAATAAAACATGACGGAAATTCCGTTGTGATGATAAATGAAAAATTAAGTCATGCGTGCGTTTTGCGTATGACTTTTTTTGTTGCATTTGGTGCTATATTATGTTATAATAAAAATAGATTAAAATGTATAAATATGTGTTTTAATAAATTTTATAAATTCTTGCGGACTCTAAAAAGAAGTAAGAAAGGTATGGTCATAGATATGCCGCATATATCTTTATATACATGGATATTTTACTTTTTTATATATGCTTTTATCGGATGGTGCGCGGAGGTTTCTTACGCCGCGTTTGTACACGGAAAATTTGTAAACCGAGGATTTTTAAGCGGTCCGATATGTCCGATATACGGTTTTGGGGTGTGTTTTGTTGTATTATGTCTTACTCCGCTTAAGAAAAATCCTTTTTTGCTTTATATAGGTGCTGTATTGCTTACATCTCTTCTTGAATTTGTTACAGGATGGCTTCTTGAACGCTTTTTTAATCAAAAGTGGTGGGACTATTCAAATGCAAAATTCAATTTGAAAGGGTACGTATGTCTTGGTTTTTCGCTGCTTTGGGGTGTGGGATGTATAGCGGTTATGTATTTGGTACATCCCGCCGTTGAAAATATAGTCGATTTAATTCCGGTTATATTTGGCCGTATAATACTGGCGGTGTTTTTAACAGTTTTTATCGCGGACTTTATCGGCACGCTTGCCGGCGTTCTTCGGTTTAAGAAAACAATCCGGCTTGTTCGGGAGTTTGACGATAAGCTTCATGATATTTCAGACCGGATTGGTGAGAATATCAGCGATACTGTGATTGCGGCCATTGAGAACGGAAAAAAAGGCGAGGCGAAGTTAAGCGAGCTTAGGGAGAAATACAGTGAAAAATACGGTGGAAAGCTTCGTTCGGCCGGGGATTTTACTGAGCTTCGTGAAAAATATGAGAATATAATGCGGCGTGGACGCAGCTTTTCGGCTAAGCGTATTTTGTCTGCTTTTCCCGGACTTAAGAGGGATGACCGGATCGGGAGTATTGCTGGACGTGTTGATAATTTTTTCAGACAAAGGTACGGGAAGAAGGAAGCCGGGGATTCTGAAAATCCTGAACCTGGAGAAAAAGAGGCTGATATAACTGGTGGAATGATTGGTAATATAGCTGATGATAAGCCTTCCGAAGTTACCGGCAGAAATTCAGATCAGAATCGGTAATTTCTGAAGAGTCGTTTGTATTTATATTGAGTCATCCATCTGCCTGCCGATGCCGGAAACACTTAAAAAAGGATTTTTGGATATGTCCGGCAATTCAAAAACGCGGTATTGACTTGTAATTGATTCTTGACTTACTGGTCATAGAAAGGATAAAAAATGCGCAGACAACCTCTTGCGGATAGATTAAGACCTACGGATTTCAGCGAGATTGCCGGTCAAAAGCATCTGTTTGGCAGTAACGGCTCTATTATGCGTATGATCTCAAGCAACTATATTCCCAATATGATTTTCTGGGGACCGCCGGGAACCGGAAAGACGACGGCGGCCGGAATTATAGCCAGCCGTTCCGGTATGTCGCTGCACAGACTTAACGCGACAAGTGCATCGACTTCCGACGTCAAAGAGGTAATTGCGCAGTCGCAGTCGATTCTTGGTAGCGAAGGAACGCTTTTATATCTTGATGAAATTCAGTATTTTAATAAGAAGCAGCAGCAGTCTCTTTTGGAATCGCTTGAGGACGGAAGAGTCACCTTGATTGCGTCCACAACAGAAAATCCGTATATGTATGTTTATAACGCGCTTATTTCGCGTTCCGTTGTTTTTGAATTTAAGTCACTTTCAGCGGAGGATATAGCGCCCGTTTTGCTCAGGGGTCTTTGCAGGCTGAACAGAGAGGAATTTGGAAGTGAAGCGGCAGAGGTTACTGAAAGAGAGAACAGTATTTTAGGCGAGAGCCGTTTCCCCGGCGAAACCAGTTTTTCAGAATCTGATAGGAAAGCCGGAGAGGAAATTGATGCAGCTGCCGGAAGTGTAGACGGAGCTGAGGATGCAAACACAAAGGCGAAAAGAATAACTCCGGAGGCGATTGAATACATAAGCAGAGCGGCATCTGGAGATGTGAGACGTTCGCTCAATATTCTTGAATCCGCTTATTTTGGGTGTGCCGGTGATGTAATTACGGTGCAGACTGCAAAGACCGCCGCGCCTGTATATGCCGGAAATTTTGACCGCGATGGTACGGTACATTATGATCTGCTTTCCGCTCTTCAAAAATCAGTCCGTGGCTCTGACCCCGACGCGGCGATATTTTATCTTGTCAGAATTTTAGAGGGCGGCGATCTGATTGGTGCATGCAGACGGCTTCAGGTTATCGCCTCGGAGGATATTGGAGCAGCGTATCCCCTGGCCGCGGCGGTTGTACGTGCCTGCGTAGAATCTGCGAAGGAGCTCGGTATGCCGGAAGCGAGAATTCCGCTCTCAAATGCTGTCATAATGCTTGCGACAGCGCCTAAATCTAACAGTGCATATCTTGCTTATGGTGCGGCTTTGGAGGACTACAAGTCCGGAAAAGGTCTGTCGCTTCCAAAGCATCTGCGGCCGTCAGACCGATATGACGGCTATAAATATCCTCATGACTATCCAAATCACTATATTAAACAGCAGTATCTTCCAGATGATATTGCCGGCCGCCATTACTACGAGTACGGCGAAAATAAGACAGAACAGTCTGCAAAAGCATACTGGAAAAAAATCAAAGACGAATAAACATATTCGAACGGTTTAATGTATTTTCGATTTTTTTCGACGATAAAAGATTTTTTTTATTATTTGTACTTGACAAATGTTTACACTTGTGATATACTTAATTACGTAAAGAAATAAAACTGAATACTGTCTGAACCGGCAGGACATAAAAAAACGCCGGCAGATTTGCAGAGTTGACGCTCCGCATCTCCTGATATTCATGTGCAAGCAACACATAAATATCCACCGGAATCCCGGCACCGACGTGAGATATATTATAACATACTTTATTCTATATTTCAATAGGCATGCCGAAAAAACTCGAATTTCAAGGGAAATACGGT
>CABPZV010000097.1 GCA_902462015.1 uncultured Eubacteriales bacterium
CAAGTGCCGTTGTCCTCATTTTTGAATACTGGCATTATTTACTCTCCTTTCCTTTTTCCCGTCCTTCTTTGCAGGACATAGTGGTATCCCTTTGTGGATTTCCTGCTCCGTAGAGCCTTTCATAAAAATACTGGCGGTTTACACGCCCTGCAATCGTAATAAATCCCTGTGCTTTCAGTTCCTCGTTCAGCTTTCTGATGAGCTTATAAGCATAGGGTTTTGATACGCTTAGTTCCTGTGCCACATCATCGGCACGAATAAATCTGTTTTCCATATTGTCATTCCTTTCATAAGATTTTCAAGCTGCCGTTCTCCCCGAATATCGTTCCTGCCCCCATTTCAGCGGCGTTATCTCGCTCACTCTTGAATAAATCAAAAGGTCTTGGCGAAGTATCCTACTCGGACGTTCATTCAGTTTTTATTAAGCATATCCGCTTAGTGTTTTCTATTATACTAAGCAAATGCGCTTGTGTCAAGAGGTTTTGAGGAAAACATTAAACTTTTTTGTTTCATTTTCTCTTGACAATCCCTAAACATATCTGCTATACTGGTTGCAGTACATAAGCAAGGAGTGTAAACACTATGGCTATTGGCGAAAGAATACATTTTTTTAGGCTCTTGCGTGGTATGACGCAAAAATATCTTGGTACGGCTGTCGGCTTTCCCGAACGGAGCGCAGATGTGCGTCTGGCACAGTACGAAACTGGCTCCCGTAAACCAAAAGCAGACTTAACGGCTGCATTGGCGCAGGTGCTTGATGTTTCCCCGCAGGCTCTTGATGTTCCCGACATTGACAGCTACATCGGTCTTATGCATACCTTATTTACCCTTGAAGATATTTACGGTCTTACCGTCAGCGAAGCAGACGGAGAAGTTTGCCTGAAAGTCAACAAGGACAAAGGTAAGGACGCTGCCGAGCTTTCAAAAATGCTTTGTGCTTGGAAAGAACAGGCGGACAAACTATCTTCCGAGGAAATCAGCAGGGAAGAATACGACAACTGGCGTTATCACTATCCGAAGTTCGATACCACACAAATCTGGGCGAAAGTCCCTTCGCAAGAGTTAAGCGATACTCTGATTGAAGCCTTCAAGGACAAATTAAAAGACTAATCGAAAGGAACATCTATATGAATTTAAGTAAAATTGAAAACAAAGGCACTCTTTGTGCGTTAGTAAATTGCGAAAATACAGTTATTACAGACACCCAATCAGCACTTGATTTGCTAATGAGTGCAAGTTACGATATCGGAACGAAAAATATCGTAATTTCCAAACAGCTTATTACCGAGGATTTCTTTGTCCTCAGTACGGGACTGGCTGGAGAAATATTACAAAAGTTTGTCAATTACGGTGGTCGCATTGCTATTTACGGTGACTATTCACACTACACAAGCAAACCATTAAGAGACTTCATCTATGAGAGCAATAATGGTAAGGATGTATTTTTTGTATCATCTTTGGAGGAAGCGGTTGAAAAACTCGCCAAATGATGACAAATTAAAATGATGACAAAAAGCCCTTAGCTATGAGTGATTACCCACAGCTAAGGGCTTTTTAATATGGATTTCTTTCGCCACACAACCGCTTGTCAATCATTCTGTAACCCATAAACCACTGGATTACAAGAATAATGGCTCTTGTATGGCTGTTATCAAATTGTTATCAAAAGACCTCTTGAAGTGCCGCAAACCCGCATAAACACTGGATTTCTTCGACCTCTCAATTTATTCCCACTCTATAGTCGCCGGCGGTTTACTTGTGATATCGTATACAATACGGTTTATACCTCGTACCTCATTTGTAATACGGGAAGAAATTTTTGTAAGAATATCATATGGTATTTGAGCATATTCGCATGTCATAAAGTCGCTTGTTCTAACTGCACGTAGTGCGAGAGTGTAGTCATATGTCCGAAAATCTCCCTGAACACCGACACTTTTGGTATCGGTTAAAACGGCAAAATACTGGTCGGCTTTAGCATTAGATTTTTCGAGTTCTTCGCGGTAAATAGCATCGGCATCACGAAGTATACTGAGCTTTTCTTCGGTGATTTCACCGATAATTCTGATTGCAAGTCCGGGACCTGGGAATGGCTGGCGGTATACAAGGCTGTCAGGCAGCTCGAGAAGCTTTCCGAATTTTCTCACTTCATCTTTAAACAGACCGGAAAGCGGTTCAACAACGCCTTCGAATCCGAGATCTTCGGGCAATCCTCCTACGTTGTGATGACTTTTAATAACCGCAGACTTGTTTTTGCCTGATTCAACAATATCCGGATATATTGTACCTTGCGCAAGAAATTCAGGATTGCCGTATTTTTTCGCTTCATCCTCAAAAGTGCGTGCAAATTCTTCTCCAATAATTTTACGTTTTTTCTCAGGGTCTGTAATTCCTTTTAAGCGCTTAAGAAATCGCTTCTTTGCGTCGACATGTACAAAATGGAGATCACGTTTTTCAAATACCTGTTTAATTTGTTCTGTCTCACCCTTACGCATAAATCCATGATCTATATAAATACATATAAGCTGTCCTGGAATAGCCTTAGACAGCAATGCCGCGCAGACTGAAGAGTCTACTCCTCCGGAAAGCCCGAGAAGCACTCTCTTATTTCCTACCTTTTCTTTAACTTGTGTGATTTGACGTTTAAGGTAATTGTCAATAGAATAGTCTCCGTCTGCTTTACAGATATTATAAAGAAAATTCCTGATTATCTGTGTTCCGTTTTCACTTATTTCGACTTCCGGGTGAAACTGGACTCCGTAAATATTCCATTCAGTACATTCGAATGCCGCAATATCGCATAGCTTTGTATTTGCGATGCCGCGAAAATGATTTGACGGGAGCTCTATAACTTTATCAGTATGGCTCATTAGTACGTTCTGAACTTCAACAATATTAGAAAACAGTGCTGAATTTGTATCAACACTTGCAGTGATACGTCCGTATTCACTTTTTTCGCAAGAAGAAATTTTTCCGCCGAGCATATGTGCAATGAGCTGCATACCGTAACATATTCCGAGAATCGGAATTCCAAGTTCGAATATCGCAGGATCGCATTTAGGAGATTCGTTTAGATATACGCTGTTAGGTCCGCCTGTAAAGATTATTCCAATAGGAGAAATTTCACGGAGTTCATTAATTGACGTACTGTATGGCTTAATTAACGAATATACCCCGCATTCTCTAACCCGACGCGCAATCAGTTCTTTATATTGACCGCCGAAATCAAGTATTACAACTTTCTGATTTTCCATAGTATTAGATTTTCCATTGCCAGAAAAGGCTTCCCTTTCAAACAAATTTGAATATAGTGAAATATTATGTATCTCTATAATAGACTGTTATAATGTGAGTATCAGATATTATTACTATTACACACTTATAACTTTGTTTATTTTACTCTCATAATGCAGTAATTATATCATTTTTAATTTTATTTGTCAATCTAAAGCGGAGAATGCTGCCGTCTGAAATGACTTTCGGCGGACCCGGAGTTTTATTTATATTGCAGCAAAAAAAAACTGCTTCACATTCTTTAGTGAAGCAGTTTTTTGCTGACCTTATTATACAGGGATATTATTTATACATTCATTATGACGGGAAGAATCATTGGTTTTCTTTTTGTTTTGCTGTACAAATACTTTGAAACATCGTCTTTAACATTAGACTTGATCTGTGTCCATTCAACAATACCGTTTTCCAGACAGCTTTCAAGTGCATTCCGAGATATTTCTTTTACTTCTTCCATCATTTCCTCAGATTCACGGACATATACAAAGCCTCTTGAGACAATGTCAGGACCCGAAACGATGGTATGTTCGGTCGTGTCAACAGAAGCAACAACAACGATTAAGCCATCCTGCGAGAGATGTCTGCGGTCGCGTAAAACAATACTGCCTACGTCGCCTATAACGGAGCCATCTACCATAATTCTGCCGGACGGAATACTTCCGTTAAAACGTGCTCCTTTTGAATCAATTTCAAGGACTTTTCCAATATCTGAAACAAAAATATTTTTTGACTCCATTCCCATATATTCGGCGAGTTCCTTATGAGCTATCATATGCTTATATTCGCCGTGAATAGGCATAAAGTACTTGGGTTTAGTGAGAGCGTGCATGAGCTTGATTTCTTCCTGACATGCGTGTCCGGATACATGAATTTCAAGCATTGCATTGCGCCATACCGTGACGCCGTGACGGATAAGCTCATTAATTATTCTGTCGACCATCTTTTCATTGCCGGGAATTGCACTTGCCGAGATTACGACAAGGTCTTTTTCTCCCAGTGCGATTTTATCATGATTGCAGAAAGCCATTCTGTAAAGTGCACTCATCGGTTCGCCCTGGCTGCCGGTAGTAATTATAGTCATTTGTTCCGGCGGATACTTTTTAATTTCGTTAATGTCTACAAGTACGCCATCAGGTACAGTCATATATTCAAGCTCGGTGGCTACTCCGACGATGTTGAGCATGCTGCGGCCGGTTATTGCAACCTTACGGCCGTATTCGGCGCTTTTGCTTATAATTTGCTGAACGCGGTGTACATTGGAAGAAAATGTTGCGATTACAATCCGGTAGTCCTTATTTTTCATAAAAATATCGTCAAGAGTTGCACCGACCTTTCTCTCTGAAGGAGCAAAGCCGGGTCTTTCAGCGTTTGTAGATTCGCACATGAGGAGAAGTACTCCCTCGTTTCCAAGCTCGCCGAATCTTGTAATATCCATCATTTTGCTTTCAATCGGAGTAAGATCCAATTTAAAGTCACCAGAGTGGATAATTGTTCCAAGAGGTGTTTTAATTGCCAATGCGCAGGCATCGGCAATAGAATGGTTTACGCGGATAAATTCGATTGAAAATACACCGGCTTCAATTGTATCTCCGGCGTTTACACATATAAGCTCCGGCGTTTGCTCATAATGATATTCTGAGAGCTTTTTCTGAAGTATTCCAAGAGTGAGGCGTGTCCCGTATACCGGAACGTGAAGCGTACGCAGGACGTAAGGAAGCGCGCCGATATGGTCTTCATGACCGTGCGTCAGGAAAATTCCTCTAACCTTTTCAATGTTTTTTTCAAGGTAACCTACATCAGGTATTACTAAATCTACACCGAGCATTTCGTCATCCGGGAAACCTAATCCGCAGTCGACGACGATAATGTCTCCTCCGAATTCAATTACAGCAATATTCTTTCCGATTTCATTCAATCCGCCGAGCATTGCTACCTTTAGTTTGCCTTTGATTTTTGTTTTTGTTCCTTTTGTGGTTTTATTTCCTTTTGTATTTGGCATATGATTTTTACGGCAATGTAAGTTTTTGTTTAGTACAAATTTTTCAGTACATGCCATACCCCTTTCTTCTGTAATATAAGTAAAGTATAAGATAATATCTTAATTGTTAAAGCTCTTCCGGTCTATTTGTGGAAACAGAAAATGGCATAGAAAAAAGACGGCAACCGTAAGCTACGGTACCAGAAAAAATTTTCATAGCCAGTGCCGGCTTATCCATCCGTTTAAACCCAAGAAAACTGAAAAAGAAAAAATAACTGTCTGAAAACATCTGAAGAAGCCATAAAACAGACGAATAACGGTTTGTCTGTTTTTCAGCATAAAGCATAATATTCTGATGAAACAGCAGCCAGCCGGAAAGACACCAAAGACGTCCATGAGTCTTTTCCCGTGCATATAAATGTTTTTTCTTGATTCCCATAAATGATATGGGAAATTAATGGCAAACGTATTTTAACGGATTTCGTCTTGCATTTATTTAATAAATACAGAAACGAACAAATAACAATACAGTAATACTATCATTTATATATGAACTTATGCATAATCAAATGTTAATTGAGTGTTAATTGCATCATTTTATAAATTACTTTATGACTAATTGAGATATATCTGCGTAAAATATTACTGTATTTGCCGGATATCACTGCATCGGGCAAATCCGCAAAATGTGCAGTGCATTTCTGTATCCGTAATTTTACCAAGCCGTAACGCAGTATTGCTACAGTGCGGCAGAAAGGATTGTTTTATTAAAAATATGAGTAAAAAGGATTATAAAAAAGAGAATGTCGGACGCAAACAATTTTCAATTGATCGTATAAAATTCCATGACTCTGAAAATGCAGATGAGCTTTTCGGATATAACCGCAGATACCAGACACCTCCGGAAACGGCAGCCGGAGGATTTGGCATGTCTGATATACCTCAGCGTTCCAGCGAAGATCCTACGGCTGAATTTGTCGGACCGTTTGAAGCAGATACACAGCCTGAGACTGCTGAAGAATACAGTGCCGAGCTTGCCGATGTGGGAAATGCCAGCACGGCTCCTGACAAAATCGCAGAGGATGTTACCGGCGCATACGCGGACACCGGAACTAAAACAGATCCTTACGGAAGCTGGACAGGGCGTCCTGATGAGCTTTCATATAAAGACGGAACTCGCCCGCTTCGTAAAAATGGAAAAGGAGAAGAACCGGTACAGGACGCAGATGATCTGTAAAGCCTCCATTAATATATATAGTATTCAATAAGAGGCTTTAGCCCCATCATAAGGCGTTTCAGTGGTGGATTGTACTGCCACTGAAAAAAGTAAGTGGAATCCGCTTATAGAGCCCACCGCCTTAGAGACGACCGCCATTAAGCCCACGCCTTAATGGCGGGGACATCTTGCTTTTAGTTATATAATTTTAACAAGACATGCTGTTGCAAGTATAATAGCCGCTGCTGAGAGTGCAATCCAAACGTAAGTTGGAATACCCTGTTTTGTCTTTTTTTGTGCCATTCCTCCGTGAATTCCATTTTCTCGTATAATGCGGTTTGCCTCTTCAATCATATCAATCTCGGATAAATGTGCTTTAACAGCATTTTCACGCAATACAAAATACGCTTCTTCAAATATATTGCTGCCTGTGTTTTTCATTACTATTATTTTTCTCTGACATCCTTTGAGCATATTGCCGTTACCTCTCTGTTCGTTATTTGAAGACATCTGTTTCGGCTATTATAAACACAAACAGGCATAGTATATTCAGATATGTACAGATTTTTTTCAGAAAGGAATGAGCAAGCATTGAAAGCTATCATAATGGCAGGAGGTGAAGGGAAACGCCTTCGTCCAATAACAGAAAAAATTCCCAAACCGCTTGTTGAGGTAGGCGGAATTCCGATTATAGAGCATATTTTTAAACTTCTTATAAAGCATAATATTTCTGAAGCATGGATTACTACCAGGTATCTCGGCAATTTGATAGAAGAGCGTTTTGGAAACAGTTATCTGTCTAATGACAATAATCAGGGAAGGCTTTCCATCAGCTATTCATACGAAGATACTCCGCTTGGAACTGCAGGAGGTGTGAAGAAAGCTTTTGATTCAGCTGGTTTTGATTCATCTTTTCTTGTTATCAGCGGCGACGCAATGACAGATATTGATTTGTCCGCAGCAGAAAGTTTTCATATACAAAGTTCTGCTGATATAACGGTAATACTTTCTTCTGCATCCGATCCGAGGGAGTACGGAACCGTCCTTTGCGGCAGCGACGGAAAAATCA
>CABPZV010000098.1 GCA_902462015.1 uncultured Eubacteriales bacterium
ACGTTCTGCGGTTTGCTTTTCGGATTCAAATGCTTCCATATGGCCTTTGGGAACGCTGTAGGTCTGCGATTTTTTTTGAAGCAAACAAAGATACTCGATTTGATTTTTGCATCGCCTGTAAATCACTGCTCCGCAGGATTTTTGACAAATTGATTCTATATATGTATGATAATAGCATTCCTGAAAATCGATTTTTTCAGCGATTTCATTTTGAGAAAAATACGTATTTTCAGGCGCCATAACAAGCTTATCCTCCGAGTCGTCTTCCCGGTGAACAATGCCGATAATTCTGCCGGTATATTCTTTAACAGGTATATCGACGCCTATCAGGTAGACGTCCAATTCTTCACCGTCTCCGCCGATAATACCGGGAATAAAACCGTAATTAATCGGGTAATTGAGAGTATAGTTTTTCTTTTTGTGCATATAGCCGATAGGGCGATCGATTTCAATTTTCACAGTTTTTCCGAGATAAGAATCGACAAGTGCTTTTCTCAGGGTATATACAATAAAATCGTGTTTTCCTTTGTGGTATTTTTCCCGTCCGTTATCTATCGGGTTTGCCTCCGCAAGGGATATTTTCAGATTTTCGTATTCTTTTGCGGCCGACGGTTTTTTAATAAGATAATTTCTGAAATTAATGTAGTTGATCCATTCCATACTTTCGGCTTTAACTATGTGTATAAAATGTGTCTGTAGATCTCCCGTTCCGCTGTAATAGCTACCGCAGGCGAAGAGCAGCTGTCCGCTGAGGCATGCGTTCGGACGGTAATAAAAACCTTCCTTTTCAAGCTCTTCTACGGCGGAGAGAACCTTGCCGAAATCATCCGTGGATGCCGCGATGTCTATAATGGGCTTAGCTTTAATAGACGGAACTGATGTACTTCCGACATGCTGAATGTCTTTTAATGCGTTTCCCAGTATTTGTTTTAACCGGAGAATGGTATTTTGCGCTTCAGTTTCCCATTCCTTTTCATGCATGCAAAGCATAACGGTGCCGTGCTTAAGTCCGAGCATTTATGACAACTCCTTTTTGACGTTGAATTTCGCATTATCAGCTGAGCTTCGGTTTGTTTTTATAGTATAGCACAATGTGAAGATAAAGTCAAAATAATAGTTTTTAAATCTGATGCGGCAATTTTATGAGCAATAACAGCCGTGCTGACGGCGAATGATAAAGATGCCGTATTCTTTTGGTAGTTTCATCTCTTCGCCTTGACAAAATTGTAAATGTATGCTATACTTTAACCGGCCGCAGGAAATAAGCGGTATTAAATTATAGAGAGGGAAGGCACTGGTATGAGAGTAAAAATTAATCTTGATACAATGACGGCTATAAACGATTTTGTAAAAGCGGTGACAAATTACGGCGGAAATGTTTATCTGACCGATAAAGATCGCAACTACATAGTAAGCGCAAAATCTATGCTCGGAGCGATTTACTCGATGGAATGGGGCGAAGTCTGGTGCGAATCTGACGACGATATATACCATATTCTCTCCCGTTTTATAGCCGAGGAATAATTAAAAGAGCGCATTGCTTCCGCATTGTGCGAAATAATGGCTTAAAATTTTTAAATGTGTGAACAAGACAGCCTGGTGGCGGATAACCGGATCGCTTCGGTGTCTGACATCAGGCTGAATTATTATCGCGGCAGGATGAGCCGGAAGGAAAAGGATTGCAGAATGACTGACAAAAAATATTTTTCTCAAAATTCGCAGATTTATAGCTATGTTGCCACATGTCTTTTCGGTCTTGAAAGATTTGTCGGAGAGGAAATCGACGCGCTGGGATATGAGCGAACCTTTACAATTGACGGCCGCGTTGGATTTCGCGGAGATATAAGCGCTGTTGCAAGATGTAATATATGGCTCAGAACTGCTGAAAGACTTTTTATAAATACAGGTAGCTTTCATGCCGAAACTTTTGATGAGCTTTTTGAGGGAACTAAGGCGATTGAATGGGAACAGTGGATCGGACGCGATGACGCCTTTCCTGTAAAAGGTCATTCTGTCAAATCAGCTTTGTACAGTATTCCCGACTGTCAGAAAATAGTCAAGAAGGCTATTGTAGACCGTCTTTCCCCTCGGTTCGGTATTTCGCATTTTGAGGAAACGGGAACAAAGTATCAAATAGAATTTTTCATTCTTAAGGATGAGGCGTATCTTTTGATTGATGCATCAGGAACTGCACTTCATAAGAGGGGATATAGGGCACTGTCCGGAGAGGCTCCACTGCGTGAAACGCTTGCAGCGGCGGCTGTGAAAATCTCACGTCCTCGTGAAGAAGTTCTGCTTTGGGACCCATTCTGTGGTTCCGGGACTATAGCGATCGAAGCTGCTCTGCTTATGACAAATACGGCGCCCGGACTTAACCGAAGCTTTGCGGCAGAGCAGTTTAACCAGATAAGCCACGATATCTGGAGTGCAGCAAGAGACGAGGCAGAGGAGCTCAGAGATAGAAAGAGCGGATTCGAAGTGTTTGCGTCGGATATAGACCGGGAGATTTTAGAGCTTGCCCGTCATAACGCGGAAAAAGCCGGAGTTTCAGACAGGATTAAGATATTCGAGCTTGACGCAAGAATGGTTGAAACCGGCGGCAGAAGAGGGACGATAGTATGCAATCCTCCGTATGGAGAGCGTCTTGGAACCGTAGAAGATGCTCATAAGCTTTATCATGATATAGGGATAAAATGGCGCGCTCTTGACCGCTGGCAGAAGTATATTCTTACATCGGATGAAGAATTTGAACATTATTACGGCTGCCGTGCCGATAAGGTAAGAAAGTTGTATAACGGAATGCTGAAATGCGGCTTGTATCAGTATTTTAAAAACGGCCGTACGGCTCAGAATAATAAAGTGACGTCCGGATGACTACGAGAAAAATGTCTCATCTGTCGATAACTTGGGCAAGTCCATTATTGAATGAGCAGAAAAATATGTGTCGGAAAGCTGAAATAAATGTAATGAAAACTGAGGATAAATATACAATTAAAACTGTGGAATGCGAAAATGAGCCGGATTTAGGCGCGTTTAAAACTGATATAGAACCTAATAATAATTTTGTTCACGGGCTGAGGGACGGGGTGCCGATTTGTCTTGGATATTTTTCTGTGTCTTTTGCCTTTGGAATCTTTGCTGTCGGCTACGGACTTAGTATTCTTGAAACGCTTTTAATATCGATGACAAATCTTACCTCCGCCGGTCAGCTCGCCGGTGTTCCGGTAATCGCCGCCGGAGGAGGATATGCGGAGCTTGCGCTTACACAGCTGATTATCAATATGAGGTATGCGCTTATGTCTGTATCACTGTCGCAAAAGCTCGGAAAAAGTGTTAATTCAGCTGATCGCTTTATAATATCCTTTGCAAATACCGACGAGATTTTTGCAGTTGCAGCGTCACGTTTTGGTACGGTAGGCAGAAAATATCTTTACGGGCTTATAATACCGCCTTATATCGGGTGGAGCGCCGGCACTCTGATCGGCGCTGCGGCCGGGAATATACTTCCCGGAATAGTAACGTCTTCTCTCGGAATCGCAATTTACGGAATGTTTATCGCTGTTGTGATTCCTCCTGCAAAGAAGAACCGGGCTGTGGCTGCGTGTATTCTGACTGCGTCCGCGCTTGGAGTGGCTTTTAAGCTTTTGCCGTTTTTAAAGAATATTTCCGGCGGCTTTGCCGTGATAATTTCAGCAGTTTTGGCTGCTGGAATTCTTGCGCTGGCTGCACCGGTGGATAAGTTGGATGAGGCTGGTGAGAGGGACTGATGAGCATATCTTTTTCTTTTATAAAATATCTTGCTGTAATGGCCGGAGTTACATATCTGATACGCATGCTTCCCCTCGTTCTGATAAAAAAGAAGCTGAAAAACCGATTCTTAAAATCATTTTTATACTATATTCCGTATGCTGTTCTTTCCGTTATGACGGTACCGGCTATCTTTACCTCTACCGGATCTGTCGTGTCCGCGACTGCCGGATTTGTGACTGCTGTAATTCTTGCATATTTTGAACGCGGTTTGCTTACCGTCGCGGCTTTTTCTTGCGCGGCAGTTTTTATTGCCGAGCTTTTTATGAGATTGGCTTTATGATACAGGCATACAATCAAAGTAAGCTGTCTCCGCATTTAAGGCGCTTCTCTGGAAAGCATTGACTTGTGAGTGCCTGCCGGCTTGCCGGCAGCTTTTAAAACAGTAGGTTTTGCATGTCAAATGCATGATGCTTTTTGTTTATAATCGAAGAAATTATATAAAATGATAATATACTTTTTATTGACTTTGCGGCAGATGTGTGGTAAAATATAGTTGCGCAAGAGTAAATAAGACAGAGATGTACGCCTTGTATATTTACTATTTTCCGGAGTGAAGTATACCGCGTTTTAGATCTGGTTAGCTTCACAGAGTTTGAGCTTTGTTCAGAGAAAGGAGAACGTATATGCATAGAATAATAACAATCGGCAGAGAATTTGGAAGCGGAGGACGGGAATTCGGACGCCGTCTTGCAGAGGAGCTTGGAATTGAGTATTATGACAAGGAGATTATTACAGAGATTTCAAAGCACACGTCGCTTTCGGAGGAGTATATTAAGCAGGTAATCGAGTGCAAGCCGCATCATCTGTATCCGATTACTATCGGTCAGAGCTTTGCCTATAATGACAATTATGCGTTTCAGCAGGTACAGTCCGTCTATTCCTCACAGTGTCAGATTATGCGTGAAATGGCTGTAAAGGCTCCGTGCGTGATGATAGGGCGCTGTGCCGATTATATTCTGCAGGAGTATAAGCCTTACCGGATTTTTGTATATGCCGATATGGAAAGCCGCATTAAAAGATGTATGGAGCGCAGTACAGATGAAGAAAAGGTCGGCGAAAAGGAAATGAAGAGTCAGATAAACAATATTGACAAGAGCCGCGCAAAATATTATGAATTCTATACCGGAATGAAATGGGGAGACAAAAAAATTACGATTTGTGTGTCAATACTACAGATGTAGTGATAAAGGAAATTGTTCCCGTTATTGCTAAGCTGTTCAGATAAAGCATGGAAGGCTGGAGAATGCAGTATAAGGAGAATTTTTATATGAGAGATAAGTTAAGTGACAATTTTTGCTGGAGAGATACAGAAAGCCGCGGGAACGAGGCGCTGACTGATTCTGAAAAATACAAAGCGGTTGTTGATTGGTCATATCAGGCGCGGTGTCAGAATCCTACCGCTTTTGACAAGCTTACCGAATGGCTGCTTGACTCCGCCGAGTGGACGGACGAAAAGCTTGCCGGAAACGAACAGCTTTTGATGAAGGGAATACTTTCGCGGTTCAGAGTTCAGAATGACAGCCTTCGCAAATACTTAAAGAAGCTTGAACCCTCCGGAATTGTCAACACAGCGGTTTTTGACTGGTTGGACAAATTTGATGCCGAATTGTCGGGCCATACTCAGAGAGATGAGCTTCGTGATGCTGTGTCGGATATCTTTTCCGACTTTTCTTCCATGAAAGACGAAAAAGTACGGAAAAAGATTGCCGGAGGCATAACAGGTCCTGCCGGAGTTGACGGTGTTGATTTTTACGGATATATAAATCTTCTCAAGGACTGTGACGCGGCTGTACAGTATACTCTTTTTATGCCGGATGTTGTCAAAAGCCAGCAGAATGGCTTCAAGGTGGAGCGTTTTGAGTATAAAAAAATGCCCGCAATGCGCTTTGTCGGACGGAAAGCGATTGGAGATGACTCGGATGCGGATATGCGGATTGCCGCCGATACGATGCGGTTGCTTGATTCTATGACCGAATATAAAATCGGATTTGACGATGACATTTTATTTATTCATCATTATGGTTTAAATGTCGACGTTGAGCATTGTCATCCGTTTTGGGGAAGGTTTATGAAGGCCGATACCCCTGTTCCGGAGGGATTTGTATGTTTTGATTTTGTTCCGAAAATATCCGGTAACTTTACAGCAGGACTGCCGTACCTTTCTCAGTTTGCATACGCCGTTTTTTCCGGAGACAAAGAAGTGCTGCATAAAAAAGATGGATTTGATACAAATGCCATGTATGATGTTACAAGAAACATAATATTAGGTCAGGGTGTATGCATACCCTATCCTGAGAAGTACTGGACTGCGGAGGTTTTTCCTGATGGCTGCAGTAACGGCAGCTCTGCATTTATGTTTAGTGTTGATCTGTAAATGCAAAATTTTTTAAGGTTTTTACTGTAAGACAGCCGAAAGCTGAAAAGAGTTACCAGACCAGAATGAATTTGCTGACAAGCGAGTATACAGTATAAACCGATCAACCTGTGCTTTGATTTTTCAGGGCTTCCGCAAATGGTTTTTTCATTTGCGGAAGCCCCTCTTTTAGATGTACTTTAAATGTGCTTTACCAGGTCATCGTAAGAAAAGTAACATCGATTCCTTGAATTTCCGCCGCGCATCCGGCCGGAATATAATAGCTGTCACCCTGAATGAGCTTGTTTCCAAGTATCATCGCATCTGGTGAGCTTTTTACGCAGGTAAGGAATGTCGGATTTAAGCTGTTTTGAACAGTAATGCTTCCGCTGCACGAGTGCTCGCTTACCGAAAAAAAGCTGCAGCAGGAAAGTCCAGGAATTGCAATTCCGTCGCCTTCTTTAAATACTTTATGCAGATTTATTGTTTTTACAGCATTTTCTGTCTGCAAAGGTCTGCCGCGGCCGAAATCATATATGCGTTCTGTAATATCATTGTTTTGCTGAAACTCTACTGCAAGGACTCCTCTGCCGATTGCGTGAATAAATCCCGGCGGAATCATATAAAACTCACCTGGATGCACTCTTTTTTTATTGAGCAGGTATTTTATTCTTCCGTCGCAAAGCTCACTGGAAAATCTCTTCTTTTTAAAGCTTTTATTCAAACCGTATATGATTTCCGCCCCCGGCTCGGCTTCTGCTATATACCACAGCTCGGTTTTAGCCGGATGCACCTGAACGGATAAGGTTGAACCTGCGTCTATATATTTTACCATAACCGGGAATTTAGATGATTTTTTTATTCCCAGATATCTGTCCAGACGCATTCCTGCACATTCTCCGTTTCCTATAAGGCTGCATTCTTTATCGGATATTATGAGCTCGGCAGTCTCGCCGAGCCTTATATTGCTGTCAGGAGATTCACTGTCGGGCGAGTCTGGAAAAGGCTTTGCATAACGTGCGGAGAGCTTTGTTCCACCCCAAATCTTCGCGGTCGGAACTGGAATCAGTCTGAGAGGATAAAGCGGATAATTCTTCATAGATTCATGTACCTTTCTGATGTGCATTGAGCTTGACTCAGATCTTCAAT
This sequence comes from uncultured Eubacteriales bacterium, assembly GCA_902462015.1. Classification (GTDB taxonomy): domain Bacteria; phylum Bacillota; class Clostridia; order Oscillospirales; family CAG-272; genus UMGS911. The sequence continues at coordinate 7,313 of CABPZV010000098.1, forward strand.
AAGGGGCTTGCCCCGTCAAATGGCGTGGCAACCATTCCAGTAGGAGATTGTATCTCCCACTGAATGGTAAAATGTAACCCGCCTTAGAGGCCATCGCCTAAGAGGCGACCTCCTTAAGAGGCGACCGCCTAAGAGGCGACCGCCTAAGAGACGACCGCCTAAGAGGCGACCGCCTAA
>CABPZV010000099.1 GCA_902462015.1 uncultured Eubacteriales bacterium
AAATGCCATCATCAGCCACAATACTGCCACCAGCGGCGGCGGTATCTATCTGTACGTAAATCCTTATTTGAATCAGGGAAGGATAGAGGGAAACATAGCTAAGGAAAACGGTGGCGGCATGTATATTAGTGATTGCCCAGTCACGCTGGAGCCTGAAAAAGATGTGTTCATTACCGGCAACAAAGCTGCTCAAAACGGCGCGGGAATATATATTCACGGCAGTTCCGGCAGTTCTGGAAGCTCCGGCAGTTTAAACAGCAAAGTAGACGCTATTAGCTCTGCTACGTCCACCCAAAGAGTCGGCTTGCTTGTACCGGACGGGTTTCCCGGAAAAATCCATTTTACAAATAACGTTGCCGAAGAGAGCGGCGGCGCGGTGTGCGTCGACGTGGGTCGCTTCTATTTGGAATCAGACAATGTCACCGTCACCGGAAACCGGGCGAAAAACGGCGGCGGCGTGGCGGTTTTGAGCGGCAACTTCACTATTTCTGCCGGCTCCATCGGCGAAAAGAATGGAGCAAATACTGCTACGGAGAGCGGCGGCGGCGTTTATGTTGCTGGTGGTGAGGTTTGGTTCAAGGGCGGCCGCATGGAATACAACCACGCGAAAAACGGCGGCGGAGCATACATAGCCGGAAACTATAGTATGACTGATGGTGAAGTTAAATCAAATACGGCGACAAACGGCGGTGGAATATATGTTAATGATGGTATCGTTACCATGTACGGCGGTAAGATTGATTCAAACACCTCGACCGAAAGCGGCGGCGGTATGTATATTTCGTCTACTGAGAAAGATGCACTTGTTGACATTTTCAGTGGCTCTGTCAGCAACAATCAGTCAAAGTCAGGCGGCGGTGTATCTGTTATCAGTAACAGTGATAAGGCTATCAATGTTACGGTGGGTGTAGACTGTGTGCATCCTAATCTTGAAGAGGCGGGGGCTGATTATACTCATTTCCTCTATCCGGCGTCTGATGACTGTGGTAAAGCCCACATTGGACATACCAATCATATTTCAGACCTCACTCACTCCAGCTGCCCTCAGGTCATAGGAAATGTCGCATCGGATAACGGCGGCGGTTTCTTCCTGAGCAGTTCTAAAACAAACCTTGTTTTCTATTGCATAACTGAGAGAGGAAACACGGCACACGGCAACTCGCAGTGCTATAACATGGACGTGCGGGGAGGTAATGTGGTAATTGGCGATAGTTCCTATGACCACACAAAAGATGCCCCGGTTAAGGGAAATATCATTATGGATAGCTCTATTTTGGTTGAGGGAGGCACGGTAGACATTTACGGTAAAATGGATAATCCGAAGTTTACCAATGATGTTACGGTTGATATTAAGCAAGATAGTGATCATTATATCGATCACCGTTTAACCGATGACCCAGAGCTAACATATTATAAGGTCCATTATTACGAAAACTTTAAAGGAGACGGTGATACTCCTACCGGACTTTATATTGCAAGGCAATACCCTGATTTAGATCACGATCATTCCCTTGGCGATAAAAGGTATGATTTTACGATTATGTCGTCAATTTTCTCGCACCCCGGATATAAAATCGTTGGTTGGAATACAAAACCGGATGACACCGGCGATAAATATGAAGTAAATGAAACATACAATTTAAAAGACCTTGATCATGCAGGTAAGATAGGTGCGACTAATTCCGGCAAAGAGGATGACAATTCTCTGCTCGTAATCTATGCTATTTGGGAACGCAGCGGTTATGTGCTGAAATTTGACCCTAATGTCGGTAAGGGTGAAACCTATACAGGTACTATGGAAAATCAAAGGGTGACGGTTGGTCTGCTTGACGGCTCACAGACGCTCAATAAGAATCAGTTTAAGCGCCCTGGATATAAGTTTGTGGGTTGGACGCTCATATCTTCTCCAACTGATGCTGATACTGTATATGAAGACGGTCAGAAGATTACAAAAAACTTCACAGAGGAGGACGGAGCAACAGTTACCTTGTATGCTAATTGGGAGCCTTGCGACCATGTGGATTTTCTTACCTACAGTGCGGACGGAAACATCTTGACTGAAAGCTGTTCCAATTGCGGCGGTCATTCTGCTACGGCGATAGTTTCAGCAGTTAATTGTGTCTATGACGAAAAAACGCATTTGGCGGCTGTAAACTACTCTTCGAATTGGCTCGGAGACCAGCCTGAAATTTCCTATGAAATGGCGGAAGATGCAAACTGGGATGACAAAGACGAAATAGATGATAATTGGAAGACTGATTCTAAGCCATTGCACGCAGGAAATTACACTGCAAAGATTATTGTTGAAGGTGTAACCGCCCAGACGGAATATACTATTAGTCCTATTAAATGGGAAACACCGGAAGTGCCTGAAATCACTTTTAGGGTTGATGCCGATAAAAAAAGTATTATTGAGATTAGTAAACCAACCGGTGATAATATAAAGTATTGGATTAAATGTCTTAAAAATGGCACTGAAACTGAAGTAGCTGGATATTCGGATTGGCAGAAAGAAAGTCAGTTTTCTAATATTCCTTTTGGTGATTTTTACTATTTTTACGCAAAGAAATGTGCTGACAGAGACCATTTGGAATCCACGCCAAGTCGGTCGGAAGCTTATTTGGCAGATGGTAATAATATTATATATATTAAAAAAGATACAGGAATTAAGGTGGAACCTCATATCGGCGATGGTAAATTTGAGTATACTGTAAGTGCTGATGAAGGTTACCATTTAAGAGACTATCGTGACAATTTGGATACAGCGGTTAACGGAGCTGAACCAATTCCGGGTGCCGAAAAAGATGCATATAATCAAGACGGCATTAGTGTTGAAAGAACTGGGTCTTTAGATGAGAAGTACATGTACACGGTAAGGTTTACTAAAGACAAAGTAGCGTATTACCAGCTCACGCTTGAATTTCGGGGTGCAGCTAAAGATGCCTCTGTCTCCCACAAGGTTACGGACGGTGAGGTGTTTGGCGACTTTAACGGCAAGGCGACTTCTATAAGCCGCGATTCTGCCTTTACAGCACAGTTTACCGTAAGTGACTATATCCCTGATGAATATACTGCACAGGCGTTAAGCTTCTCTGAAGCACTTCCTGCAGGTACCACTATTATTATGAAAGCTGACGGCGGATATTGGTATTATAATTTAGGCACGGAGAATGCATCTATTGATTTGACTAATTTTACTGCTATGGGCGGAACGGATAAATTTAGCTTCAATAAAGAAAAAAATGCAGCCAAAACATTCACCTATCAGTTTATTGTTGATTTCTCCAAAACAAAAATAGATGATAGGATTACTATTGATAGTGATAAGAAGTTAGAGGTAAGTTTAAGTTTGACTGCAGGTACACCGAAAGATACATCGCAAAGTGCTCCAAATATACCGACAGCGGGAAATACGCACATTTCCTTGGGCATTAAAAGTGAGGCAGAATTTACTCTTACTTCAGCAGGTGTCGCTGGCAAATCGGCAACGCTTAACTGCGCTTATAATCCCTCTGTAGGTGATGCGTCTATTTGGAACGGCAGAAAAACGACTCTTATTTTAACTGCGCCGGAAACGGCTCCTGCCGATTTAACGCTGACAGCGGTTATAGCCGGAAATACTACACTTTACACAATGAACTCGGATAGGAAGTTTATAATACCGCTTGATAAGATCGACAATAAGGAAGTGAATATTACCCTGAATTCCTATTTGTTCGGTTTATCACAAGACCTTGAGTTTACAGCAGAATGGTATGTTTCTGAAAGCAGAGCCGATAAGTCTCCTTTGAACGGATACAATGCGGCAACCTGCGGCGAAATTACCTTCTCTTGTGAAAAAGACGTAGTACCGTCTGTGCGCATTGACGGAACTACACATCGTTGCAGTGTAGGTGGTCAGCTTAGTGTCGATGTAAACTATGCAGATATTCCAATCGGAGAAAAAACTATTACTGCTTATTTGCAAAGTAAAAACGGTGAACAATATGTAGATACCGGAGCAAAGAAAGAGATTTCACACACGACAGGCACGGGTGACCAAGAGATTGAATTTAGTATGGGACAGATGCCTAAAGGCAGTTACCGGATTTTAGTGATTGTTCAGGAGTCGGGTGCAAATATTCTTCAGGTTCCTTACTATTTTGTTATTGTATAAATAATTGTTAAGCCTTCACGGTCTGTAATATGATTCACAAGCCGGGAAAACATATAATTCAACTAACAGCTCAATGTTGGCATAGTTTAAATGGTTAGATTTCAAAAGAAGTCTAACCATTTTTGACTTTTAAATTTGCACAATTTGAAAAATAATTTCAAAATGATAAAATAGAGTTATATATATAATTTTAAAAGTTGGTATATAGATTTAAGGCATAATATGATAACTTGTGATACATTTTAGAACGTTTGGATTAGTAAAGGAGGTCTGATAGAATTGATGATATATGTAGATGCCGATGCCTGTCCGGTAGTTCATATTGTTGAGCAGGTTGCAGAAAATAATAATATTCAGGTTATGCTTTTGTGTGACACTAACCATGTACTTCATTCTGATTATAGCGAAGTGCGGGTGATTGGAGCAGGAGCTGATGCTGTTGATTTTGCGTTAATATCCGGTTTAGGCAGTCTTTTGAGAAGTTGGTTGCAATTGCGATTAACTGATAATTAACAATATAATAAAGAAGATAAGCAAATTTTTTTGTGAAGATTGTGTGAATTATTAGCACTCGGTATTGACGAGTGCTAATTTATATGTTATAACACAAATAGAACAAAGGAAATGAAAAGAAAGAAATAAAAATCCCCTGTTCCAGTTAACCAATAATTTTTTAATAAGAAAAGGAGCGATGACTTATGTTGACACCTAGTATTTTTGGAGAAAACTTATTTGACAATTTCTTTGATGATTTTTTTGGTTTCCCGGTATGGGATGACAGGGCAGCGCAAAAGGCCCAAAAGAAGCTGTATGGATGCCATGCACCGAATATGATGAAGACTGATGTACAGGAGAATGGCGACCATTACGAAATAGACATTGATTTGCCCGGTTTTAAGAAAGAAGAATTGTCTGTAGAGTTGAAAGAAGGATATCTGGTAATCAGTGCAGTAAAAGGGCTTGATAAAGACGAAAAAGAAGAAAAAACAGGACGATATGTCCGCAGGGAGCGTTATGTTGGCAGTATGAGCAGATCTTTCTATGTTGGAGAAGATGTGAAACAGGAAGATATACATGCGAAGTATGAAAGCGGTGTATTGAAACTGTCCATTCCGAAGATGGAAGAGAAAAAACCGGAGATTGAAGAAAAGAAATATATAGCCATCGAGGGATAACGGCTCAACATTTATATTGTTTGACCTGCATAAGAGAATTTAAACAGTGTGTAAGTTTGCTAAACGGCAGCTTACACACTGTTTTTTGTTTTGAAGTTTTTAAAATAGTTGTATTTTAAATAATAATCCGCTGTTTATTATAAAAATGTTTATGGCATATGTCAATAAAGTAATTGACATATGTCATAAACTTAATTATACTTGTATTCCGGCTGATTGACAAGGAAGGTTTTTCACAGGAACAATTTGGAGAACAGATGAATATTGCAAGAACAACTGTACAGCAGATTTATGCTGCTGCGCGCAAAAAACTTGCAGATGTTCTGGTGGATGGTTTACCCCTTCGTATAGAGGGTGGTGATTATCGTCTTTGTAATGGAAATGCTGACAAATGCAGCTGCATCGGCAGCTACAAACAGCAGATTAACAGGCAGTATGCATCAAAGAAAGGAGATTATATTATGAGAATAGCAGTAACTTATGAGAACGGAGATATATTTCAGCACTTTGGGCACACAGAACAATTTAAAGTATATGATGTGCAGGATGGAAAGATAATTTCTTCTGAGGTGGTAAGCACGAATGGCAGTGGGCATGGCGCCTTAGCCGGAGTTCTGAACGCTTTACAGGCGGATGTATTGATTTGCGGTGGAATAGGCGGCGGAGCACAGGCAGCGCTGGCAGCCGCAGGTATCAGGCTGTATGGCGGAACATCAGGAAATGCTGACCAGGCTGTGGAGGCTTTCCTGAAAGGAGAGTTGGACTATAATCCTGATGTGCAGTGTAATCATCATGGAGAGCATCACCACGAAGGAAATTGCGGTGAACATGGCTGTGGAGAACACAATTGCAGCGGACATTAATCTTTATCCGGTATACTAGCCATTGCTTTTCTGAATTGGAAAAAGAATAAAATTGCAGTAAAGGTAACGGCGATGGCGTCAGCAATTGGTTCAGCCATATATACGGCTATTGACTGATTATCTGTATATATGTGCGGCATCAGATAAATAAGCGGAAGCAGCAGAATGAATTTTCTTGTTACTGCAACAAGGATAGACGCTTTTGCATTTCCAAGGGAAGTAAAAGCCATTTGGCATGCAATCTGGATACCAAACAGGAATAAAGACGCCAGATAGATTCTGAGTGCAGTTTTTGTAAATGATAATAAAGCCGTATCAGAGGTAAACAGAGAGGCAAAAATCTGAGGGAACAGCATAATACAGAGCCAGAGGATAGAGGAATAAATCAGACTGGATTTCAAAAGCAGATAATATGTCTCTTTTACACGGTTTCTGTTCTCTGCTCCGTAATTATAGCTCATAATAGGCTGGGCTCCCTGCCCAAGACCCTGAAGAGGCATCATTGCAAACTGCATGACACTTGTTAAGATTGTCATTGCGCCAACTGCAATATCTCCGCCATATTTTAACAGAGAAGAATTAAAGCATACGGATATAACGCTTTCGCTTGCCTGCATAATAAAAGTGGCTAGTCCGAGAGCAAGACATGGGAGAATGATATTCGCACGGAGGCGTAGATTCTCCTTTTTTATTTTTAAAATTGTTTTTTCACCGGAAAGAAAAGAAACAACCCATATACATGAAATTGCCTGGGAGATAATTGTTGCCAGCGCTGCGCCGCGTACACCAAGACTGAATCCATATATGAAAACAGGGTCCAGAATGATATTGCAAATTGCTCCGATAAGCACAGAAAGCATACCGGTTTTTGCAAAACCCTGCGTGGTAATAAAAGCATTCATTCCAAGAGTTAATTCTACAAAAATAGTTCCAATAGCATAGATGTTCATGTATGCAGTTGCATAGTCAATGGTATTTTCGCTGGCGCCAAAAGCCATTAGGAGGCTTTTATTGAAAATAAGAAGGAGTGCAGTTAAAACCAGAGAAATCAGAATTTGAAGAAAGAAACAGTTTCCCAATGTTTTTTCAGCAGATTCATTATCATTTTTTCCCATAAATATAGAGGCTCTTGGAGAGCCGCCATAGCCGACTAAAGCAGCAAAAGCTGAGACAATCATAATAATGGGCATGCATACACCGACACCGGTCAGGGCAAGAGCGCCTTCTGTTGGAATATGTCCGATGTAAATCCGGTCTACGATAT
>CABPZV010000100.1 GCA_902462015.1 uncultured Eubacteriales bacterium
AGCCGCCGTGATTCCATTGCCGCTGCAACCATCGTCCAAGTCTTTCCGGCACCGACCACATGACCGAGCAAAGAATTGCCGCCGTACATAATTCGTGCAACAGCGTCCTTTTGGTGTTTCCGCAGGGTTATTTCGGGGTTTATCCCGTTAAAAGTTATATGGCTGCCGTCATATTCACGGGGACGGATAGAGTTAAACCGAACATTGTAGATTTTACAAAGGTCATCACGCCTTTCGGGAGCTTTCCATATCCAATCCTCAAAGGCTTGTTTAATTGCCGCCTGTTTCTGCTGTGCAATGGTAGTTTCTTTAACATTCAGCTTTGCAACCTTGTTTCCGTTTTCATCATAAATATAATCAAAGATACGAACATCTCGCAAATTAAGAGAATCTTCAATAATTTTATATGCACTGATACGGCTTGTACCATAGGTGTTGGTAGCCTTAACGCCCTTATCGGCGCTCTTGCCTTGAATATTCCACTCACCCGTAAGATTTGAATATTTGACCTCGATTTTGCTTTGCGCATAATAATTCGGCGAAAGAAGCTCAAACACAAATTCCTCGATATACTTTTCGGGTATCCAAGTCGTGCCGAGCTTTACGGAAATTTCACCCGGCGTTAAGTCTTTCGGCTGCACCTTTTCAAGATATTCCGCATTGACACGGTATTCGGAGCTGTCTTTTGAAAACTGCTCCGCTTGACTTAATTTTTCACGAACATTGCCCGAAAGGTATTCATCGGCAGTCAGATATTTCGGCTCATATTCCGGAGATATTTCGTGTTCGGGGTTTAAGAATATAACGCCGTGCAAGTCCTCATACAGCTGCTGTTCGGTCTTACCCGATAATTTCTCCATAAAAGCAATGTCTATCTTTGCTTTTTCCGCAAGCGACACCGCCAATGCTTCATCAGCCGTATCAACCTTTGTAACCTCGTGTTTGGCTCTTATGGTGCGTTTTGTAAACATATCCGCTTTGCGCTCAAGCTCGCCATATTCATCGAGAATTTCAAGAGAGCAGAGCAGAAAATAACTGCTGTCCTCCGAAAAGGCAAGAGCATTGCCACGGGAATTGATAAGTCCGTATTTCTTTGTGTAGTTATCATAAAGCGTGTTGAGCTTTGCCTGCTGTGCCTTAATTTCATCATCGGAATAGTTTTCCGTCTGATACTCAATTAAAGTTCTCACACAGTCCCGAAGCTCTATCATACCTTTTACACGGTTTTCAGCCGTTGCGTTCATTTCAACTTTCCGCATTATACTGTTTTCACGGAAATATATATTGCCGTCAACAACCGTAAAACTGAAATTACGCACAGCGGGATCCGCCGGGATAGTTACCTCCTCATCATTTGAAATATCGTCAAATTCGTATTCGGTAATCTGTGCGTGTATGTTCTGAATTGCTCCGTCAAGCTGCTCGGCAAGTGGAATATCCTCATTCGGCTCACAGGTAAGAGTCGGACCGAAAGGACCGCTGACCTCTTTGAGTTCTCCCATAACCATATCGGGATTATCAAGAAAGTAACGGTTTACAAACTGTCCCTCACTAAACTCACCGACTTCAACCCATTCGGGCATTATATCCGTCATACGCTCTCTTTTTTGCAAAAACAGAATATCTGCCGTAACCTCTGTTCCGGCGTTTTTCTTAAAGGTGTTGTTCGGCAAGCGAACAGCGCCGATTAAATCGGCTCTTTGAGCAATATATCTGCGCACCTTTGAAGTACGCTTATCCATAGTGCCGGAGGAGGTAATAAAGGCAATAACGCCGCCCGGTCGCACCTTATCCAAAGTTTTCGCAAAAAAGTAATCGTGAATAAGGAAATTATGCTTGTTGTATTTCTTGTCAAGCAGCTTAAAATCTCCGAAAGGCACATTGCCGATTGCCACATCAAAAAAGCTGTCGGGAAGCTCGGAATTTTCATAGCCTTGTATGGCAACGGAATTTTTCTGATAAAGCTGTCCGGCAATTCTGCCTGTAATACTGTCGATTTCCACGCCATACATTTTACTGTCGCTCATACTCTCCGGCAGAAGTCCCATAAAATTACCGATTCCGCACGACGGCTCCAAGATGTTACCTTGTGTAAATCCCATATTGGAAAGCGCCTTATACATTGCCTTGATTACAACGGGCGGAGTGAAGTGTGCGGTAAGCGTTGACGCTCTCGCTTGCTCATACTCATCGGGCGAAAGAGTGGCGTATAGCTCCTTAAATTCCTCCGACCAATTTTCTTTGGTTTCATCAAAAGCGTCTGCAAGACCGCCCCAGCCGACATACTGTGATAAGATTTCCTGTTCTTCGGGAATAGCAAGACGGTGTTCAAATTCGAGATTGTGAAGTAAATTTACGGCTTCAACATTCCTCCTAAATTTCTCTTTTGGTGTACCGTAACCGAGTTCTTCGTTTGTAATTTGGAAATTGCGTCTTTCCGACAACGGTATTTCGGGATACATAACCGTGTTTTGCACTCTCTGCGGCTTTGACTTTTGAAATTCTGCCGTAAGCTGAGGTTTTGCCTGCTCTGCAATTATGCTCTTAACAAAATCTATGCTCTCACTGCGGAATATGGGAAAACCCGTACTGTTTTGAAAGGTTATATCCTTTAATGACACCTTGTTAAAATCAGTATTTACGCTGTCTACAACAAATTTGCGGTCATCAATGGTGAGTTCCGTTCCGACAAGACTTTCGGCGTTTTCCTCCGGCTCGTTTTCCACTTGCTGTGCTTGTTCGGGTATAATCTTATCTGCCGACAAAAGCCTGTTATATTTCCCGTTTTTATCAGCAATGACAACATCATACCCGGCATAAAGCAGCTTGTTTGCGTATTCGTCAAGTATATACTTTGGGAAGCCGCACATTTTATATGTGTTATCCTCAATTTGTTTCGAGGTTACGGCTATATCAAGTACCTGTGCCGCATTTTCCGCATCTTCACCGTAAATCTCATAAAAATCGCCGAGAGGAATAAGGGCAACGGTTTTTGAACCGTTATCGTCCTTGTGCAGTTCGGCAAGGTATTCGGAAAATGACTGCTGCGTTTGCTCCTTTGTTATAGCATTGTATAATTCTATCTCGTTTTCGGTTATATCGTAATTTTCGCCATAGCCGACTTTCGTTTCAACGCTGCCGACAAGTTCTTGTTTTTCCTCCTCGGTCATTTCCGCAAGCTGTTCCGGTATGGTTTCCTCTTTGACCTCCTCAATTCTGTCGATATGCGGGAACAGGTTATATTCGCCGTTTGCATACTGTTCAAGGTCTTGTACGGCTTTTTCTCTGTATGGATAGCTTCGTGCGTCAGAGGGAGTTTCCGCAAGCAGATTTTTCAAGTCCGTCAGCATTGTCTGCGTATGCGTTGTATTACTTAACTTTTCAACAATTATTTGGGTTGCATTGGTATATTCCGAGCCGTAGGGATACGGCATAACCATACCTTCGGTTATGTCATACGCATAGGCAAGACGGATCGAATTTGCAATCTGTTCCTTTTCATAACTCGGAATATTCTTGATTTCCGCTTCGTTTAAGTAATCACGGCTCTTTATGAGCCTGTCAATATGCTTTTCAACCTCGTTCCATTTTAGCGTGACTTTCGCATACGGTTTTGTTAAATCTCCGTGACTGAATGTTATCCCTTTGGTATCGTGATTTTCGTTGTATAACCCGGTATAACTGCCGCCCCAGCCGTATTCGTTTTTAAGAAAAGTTATTCTTTCTTTTTGGTCTGTATGCGTATCAAAGAAAGTATATATACGGTATTTTCCTTCTGAAACGCCGCTGCCTCGCTTAAACATTTTGTCAATTTCATCTCTTGAAATAAATCGCTCCGGTGGGGCATAGGTCAAGGCTTGTGCAGAGAAGTTTTTTCTTGTAATATACAAATCGGCAAGCATATCATTTGTCTTATGGGGATTATACCATCTAAACCGTGTAATATTCGGGTTTTCATCATACATATCGGATAACTGTTGCGTAATAGTTTTTACCTCGTCCAAGCCTTTTTGGGTTTTTAAGTAACTGGCGATACGCTCTGTGCTGTCGGGAAAGCCGCCCTTAAACCATTCCTCCTTGAACATTTCCCTCAATTCGGGATATTCGTCAAAATCGAGGTCACGCTCCATATACCAAAAATTATCGGCTGCTTTTTTATACTCATATCTTTCCATTTGCAAAAGCGTATCTTTGGGTGCAAATCTTCCTAAGTCCAAAAGCTCGTCTATGCGTTTTGCGGCATCTTCCCAAGAAAGCAGTTGTGCGGTGCTTTTGTTCGCACTATCGCCGTATGAAATGCGTATGCCCTCATTATTCCACCAAGCCGATACCTTTCGCCCGTCAAAGATAAATCCTTTACCGTCCGTCTTATACAGATTCTTCAGAAATTCCGCTTTGTTTTCAACAGATTTATCCTTTGAAAACTCGATACATATTTCAATTACGCTGTCTTTATCGTTTGTTCCGTCGCATAAAACCTCGTCAATAATCTGCCGGGGCATAGAAAAAGCAGCACCGAAAATTTCGTGTGCTGCTCTCTGTACGGTTTTCCGCTGCTGTTCTTCTGTGGGGATAAGGTCAAACAGACTTAACTGTAAACCACCTCCGGCAGTACGATTTCCTCCGCTGAATGTAAAAGGTTGTTCATCAGTCCTGTCCACATAATTGGATCTCTCGCCTTGAGTTCCTCGTTCACGCCCTCCACTTGTGCCATCACCTTGATTATCCTTTGTATCTGCTCGGTCGCTGATGTCTGAACCTCCAGCAGATGCTCCGTTATTTTGCCCGTTATCATCAAACTCGTGTATAGGCTCGGTCTGTGCTGTTTGAGGAATTTCCTCCGCATCTGTCCGTATCTGCCTATCTGTACTTCTGTCTGAGGTACTGTCAAGTCGGGTATCAGGTATCCGTTCACTTCCGTGTATGTTATCTCTGTCATAGTTATCCGTCCTTTCATTATTTATTATCGGTGTGTTTTCTTCTTTGACTTCATTATACACCGCATTTTTATTTTCTGCAAAATTTTTAGCTCTTTCACTTTTTAATTCTGCACGGATAGTTTCCGATATATTTCTCAATGCTTCTTCCGAAATGCTTGACACGGCGTTTCCCAAAACAGATATTGCGGAAGTTGTATTAAAATCCATAATATGCGGAAAGTCCTCACGCTCAAACATTTCATCAGCGTTGATTCCGAGCCTTTGCAATACCATATATGCAATACTTGTTTCCGCCGTTCGCTGAAATTCCACCTCAACATTCAGTTCGTCCAAGTCCTCCAAAAAGCTGTTTTGCTTTTCGTATTTGAGTTCCGAAAGATAATCGGATTTGCTGTCCTCGACTGCGTTTTGTGCAGCACTTATGACAGCTTCCGTAATACTGTCCTTTGACTTTAACTCACCGAAAGTATTTTCAAGCGTTTCGATTATGGCTGCATCAAAACGGCTGTTATATTGCCACAGCTTTATTTTTGTGTTGTCAAGGCTGTGTGTGTCGGAAATATCGAAAACATAGTCAAGATATTGACCTCTGTCACCCTCACGGAGCAGGGCAATACCCTTGCTGCCACGATTTATCCAAGACTTTAACCGTTTATTCCAAACATCAATGCTTGCACACGCTGTTGCGTCCGGGCGTTGGGCATAAATGAGCAATTGGTCTTGAAACGGATATTTATATTGCCAAGCCGCACTTTTCAAAAATGATGTCCAATGTTCATAATCGGACAGTTCTCTGCTGACTTGCTCCGACAGTTCATAGATATTTTGCAGCTTGCTCGCCATTTGCGTTCACCTCCGTAATTCTGTTTTGCAAAATATTATTCTTTTTCCGTTATAGGCTCATATTTTGTGCAAGCCGTTCCGTTATGGAATTCCAAATACGGACACATAGGCTCGTATGGATCAAGCTTTATTGCGTCCGCACCCGTTTTGCAATGCGGACATAATTGTTTCTTTTCGTTCATTTTGTATCGCTCCTTTGATTTTTTGCATAGAAAAAGAGCATTGAATTTTTTGGTTTCAATGCTCTTATATAGTTGTATATTAAATTTATCTGCTCATCTGCATCGGCTCACGGAGCCGTTTTGCCATTTCGATACCCTCGGCGGCTGTTGTGATTTCTCCGTTTTCTATCATTTCAATAAGCTCTGCACGGTGTTTTTCGTTTAAGCAGTACACGCTCCTGCAAAGCCGCTGAACAGTTCCTAAAGTATCACGCTCGGTATCGATAAGCGTTTTCACAATTTCGCCGACTTCATCATTTGCGTTAAGCTGAATTTGAAGTGTGCGGCGATTATCGAGGTATATCATACTCGGCATTATCAGTATTCCGATGTTTTGCAGGCTGTCACGAAGTTCATTTTCTCTGCAAGTCATATCTACAAGCAAATTATTGGTTATGAAGTTTATTTTTGCTGTCATCATAAAAATCACTCTCCTTATGCTTTAATTATACAATAGTTTTTATTATCTTTCAAAAAATTATCGTTCCGGCTCTTTATCGGTTTTAGCCTTTTCGGGTGCGGCGTATTTTTTGAGTGCGTTCATTGTTTTAAGCGAACAACCCTCAAAATCTGCCTTGCTTTCAATAAAATCCTTTGCCGTTTCCATAAAAGTTTCGGTGCCGACATCATACAAAGCACCTTTGGAAATCCCCTCAAGGTGAGAGAAGAAGTCCTGCGGATTTTTATACAGCTTTGCGGCTTCTAAAATATCATCTTTGGATATGGTAAGTTCAACAAGCTGTCCTCCGGCGTTGGCGTCTGGGTTATAATACATTTCCATAACTCCGTTTGTAGTCTTATAGAATTTGTCCTTGCTGATTGCGTCATAGTTCTGCTCAACAAATTTCAAATCCTTGTAGGTCTGCAATGCTTGTTTATCATAACAATAGATATATGCGTTATATGTATTTTTGCGTGGATCACACCGTATGTAAAATACATTTTTATCTGTTGTTACCTTGTAGCCGCAAACATCTTTGTCGCTTGCAAGCCTTTCAGCTTTTAGGTCGTATGCCGCATTGTGCATTGCAACCCTGCTTTTGAGAATAGGCGTGTCCGCTTGAAATCTGAGGTAGTTTACAACATTATCACATTCAAGAGCAAAATCGGGAGTATGATATTTTTCATAATTCTCTTTGTTTTCAAGCAGGGAATCAGTCTGCAAACGCTCATCAACGGAATTATCAAAATAACAGCGAACATAGCAGACGCAGCCACGATTTAATTCTTCATTTTTGCTCGGTGCAAAGGTGTATTCAAATTCCGATTGCTCAATTTTTTCAAGCGTATATCCCGGTGTGTCTTTCGGGCGGTATGTACTTTTGCCACGCTCCATAAGCTCGGCAAATTCACAGAT
>CABPZV010000101.1 GCA_902462015.1 uncultured Eubacteriales bacterium
ACAAAGTCAATACAAACTTTCTTTTTACATCCACTTTTCAGCTTGTTAATACTTGAAATTATGACACAGAAGTGCTATAATTATTATTGAAATATAAATAAAAACCCGGAAAGGAGCAATTGTTGGATATGGATTGCATTTTTTGTGAAATTATTAAAGGAAACATACCGTCAAAAAAACTATATGAGGATGATAATATTTTTTCATTTTATGATATTAATCCGCAGGCACCGGTGCATGTACTGGTAATTCCTAAAATGCATATTGCATGCACGGACGAAATTACCTCAGATAACAGTCGAATTGCCGCGTATATTTTTGAAAAGATTCCTGAGCTTGCCAAAATGGCCGGAATAACAAACGGGTACCGTGTGATTACAAACTGCGGCGACGACGCCTGCCAGAGTGTCAAACATCTTCATTTTCATATTCTCGGCGGAACAAAAATGCCGGAAAAAATGTGCTGAGAAAAATGGCGGCAGTTATTCAAAGAATCACCGGAAAGGAAAGCTTCGGTCATGAAATTTAAAGCGGTAAAAAGAATTTTGGCTCTATCTGCAGCTTCTGTTACAGTTTTATCGTCAGCTTTGTCCTGCATCATTTTCTGCGGCACAGCAGTTAAAGTTTCCGCCGCGGGAAATCCCATGGCTGTTTCAGGGACTTATCCAGAGACCACAGAGCTGTACAGCGGGGTTAATTACAGTTATTATTCGCTTTCCGGCGATTCAAAATACGGCGCAAAGGATTTCAGTGTAGTTGAATTTGATCTTGCTCAGCGTGACCTCTATCTTGACATACAAATGGCCGGGCAATATGCCGGTGAAAAAGCCGGGACAACGGAAATCATCAATAAGTTTAACAGGATTAACTCAGGCAATAAAACTGCGGTTGCCGCAGTAAATGCTGATCTTTGGATGACAGAAAGCTGCCATGCGAGAGATAATGACATTATATATAACGGCATCCATTATGAGAAAAACATGAAAAATCCGGTACACCTGCCACGAGGCTTCAACGTATCCAACGGAGAGATAATCTCCTCCGCATATGTTGAGCAGGAAACGCCATATGAGGATGACTCCTACACCTTCGGAATTACCAGCGATTACATTCCCTTTCTTGCCAAGCCAGGCACAAATGTAACGGTAAAAAATGAAACTCTCTCCTCCGAATTTACTACCAATGCTATAAATCGCCTTCCTGCTATGGATGCAATTGTAATGTATACCGACAAGGGGTGCCTGAATAATTATGCACTCGACGACGCATATGAAGTTGTAATAGATTTTGATTTCGATTATAAAATTCAGCACGGAGCTGAAATAACAGGAAAGGTTACAGGGATATATTTCCCGGATAAAGAAGAAAATCCGGTCATGTGTGAAAACCGTATTATTCTGACAGCGCGCGG
Organism: uncultured Eubacteriales bacterium; assembly: GCA_902462015.1. Classification (GTDB taxonomy): domain Bacteria; phylum Bacillota; class Clostridia; order Oscillospirales; family CAG-272; genus UMGS911. The sequence continues at coordinate 1,412 of CABPZV010000101.1, forward strand.
TGATTCGAAGACCGGTAACCTGAGCGGATATTCCATAGGGGACAAGATTACCGTTAGCATCGAGACATACGACAAGCTTGGAAAACATACAGACTATGTTCAGAATATGATAACGGGTACCGGAGGACAAATTCCCCTTGTAATCGACGGAAAATGCTGTACAGAATTGACCTCCTCTTTTACAGGAACATATGCCGCGTCGATTATCGGATATACCGAGACCGGCTCGGTTATGATGCTTACTCTTGACAGTGCGGTTTCACAGTCCTCCTCAAAAAATTTCAAAATTAGTCAGATGCCGGAGCTTTGCAAAGAGCTTGGACTCTATTGCGCTCTTCTTCTTAACAGCGGAAGTCCAGCCACGATGGTTACTCTCGACGGAGATGATTATAAGCTTCAGTGTACACCGCCGGGAAATGGCTTGGAATATAATATAATATGCGCGGCTGTATTGTCATATGGCCCTAATCGCGGAGCACAGGGTACAATTCCTCCCGTCAGTGCTGAATCTGAAATTCTCTCAAGTATAATTTTCAGCTCTCCGGAACAGCTGAAATATATTGGTGAAGCAAATAATGCAAGTGCAGAATATGATTTATCGGAAAATGCGATAAAGCTCACTGCATTGTCTGACGATAATCCATATATAAATATAATGTATAACTACGGCAGCGAATCACTTTACGCAGATGAGTATAAATATATTGTTATAACATATAAAAACCCGGATACGAACTCAGAAAAGGCCGTTAAAGGAACGCTTTACCCCTGCTGCGGAGATGTCAAAAATCCGGAGAACAACAAAAACGTCAGCATTTCCCTGCCAAAAAGCAGTAAATATAAATGCTCAACCGTAAAGCTTGACGGATTGTCATATTGGGGCGGAACAATAAATAATATAAGATTTGACTTTTTTAACGATTCTGCTCCGGGGGATTCGATTTACATAAGATCCATCATACTTTGCAGAACAGAGGAAGAAAGGCGCCGGGTTATAAAGGAACAGCTTGACGGGGATATTCCGGGTGATTTAACTGGTGACGGAAAGGTAAACAGCAAGGATATTATCCGGCTTATGAAATATATTGCAAACGGAGAAACCGATATTGATGGAGCAGATTTAAACGGCGATACAAAAACCGACAGTAAGGATATTATAAGATTAATGAAATACATCTCAGGACAGGATGTACAGCTGTTCTGATCGGTAACTAAACGTAATTGCATTGAAATAACATATTATGTAAAAGGGAGCTGCAGAAAAAACTATGCTGCAGCTCCCTTTGCAATTATGCTCCTGATGTTTAATCGAAGCACAGCCTAATAAATCGTCCTCTGTTATGTCGACTGATTATTGAGAAGTTCTTCTTCTAATACAAAAAGGCGGTTTTGCTCCCTGCAAGTCAGCGGGCCAGACATTAAAATATGAGTTGCTTTTTTGCCGACTCTGCCTTTACTTTATAATTTCATTCTTGAATTTGCCTATAACTTCTGTTGTGGATTGAATATTTATAAAAGCTTCCGGGTCCGCCTCCGTTATAGCGTCACGAAGAAGAAAAAGGTCATACTGAGATATAACGCTTATTACAAGGCTAATCGGACTGTCAGTGTAGCCGCCATATACATTTTCAAAATAAGATACGCCATGAATACTCTTTCTTCTCAGAACTTCAGTAACCTTTTCCCGTTCTCTTGTAAAAATAGAAATGGTAACTTTGTTTTGCTGTATATAAAAAGTATTAAGCAGTTTGTTGTTTACAAAAATTGCAATGAGACTGTAAAGAGCGGGCTCAAGTCCGTAAATGAGTCCAACGGCAAGTGCAATACAGCCGTTCAAAATGAGACTTATATGTCCTACAGTCTGACCGTTTTTCTTTCTTATAAAAAAGATTATAAAGTCAACACCTCCGGTTGAAAAGCCGGCACGGAAACAAAGTCCAGTACCAAATCCGATGATTAGTCCACCGAAAATCGCTGCAAGAATAGGTTCGCTCGTTAATGCAATTTCCGGAGTCAAGCTTATGGCAAGAGACGAGGCTCCAATCGAAACGAAAGAAAAAGCGGTAAATTTTTTTCCAAGATATATAAAAGCAGCAATTGCAAGAGGAAGATTGAAGATAAGAATCCACGCCCACGTCGGGACTGCTTTGCCAAAAAGATTCATTGTAATTCCGGACAAAAGCTGTGAAAGACCGGTTATCCCTCCTGTATAGAGCTTATTCGGCGTAAGGAAAAAGTTGATACCGATGCCTGCGCACAAACCGTAAACAATTGCATAAAGTGTTTTTTTTAAATTAACTGATAAAGTCTGCATATTCATACATGTCACCACTCCAATAAGTTTGCTAATTAAATATCTGATTTACCGACAGTCACTAAAAAATATTAAATAAGAGAAAAAGCACATCACATTTGCTTTTAATTATAATCAAAATATTTAACATCTCAGACAACAAATTATTATCAATATAAATAATTTATTTAAAAATAAAATTACATTTTTTTAAAGCATCCTGAAGTTTTACGATTTCTGCCGATATGCCCGATAACACAAGAGCAATACCGTTTATTTTTAGATTTGACACAATATTTTTGTTTGGAATATATCTCAGTTTATGGCTTTCATAATTACAAAAATGATGTGAAGAATATTAATTGATGTCATTAAAATATATGCACATCAATTAAAAAAGAAAAGAGGGATATGCTATTGATAAGAAATAAAACAAAAAAGAGTATATTTTCCGCAATTGTAATCTCATTTTCGATTATTATAACCGGTGTCGCCGGAGTATATGCTACCGGCCGGCGTCTTCTGCCATCCGGCGTTAATGTGACCCACACTGAAACTACTCCGTATAACTGGTACTTTACTCCAAACAATACCGGAACAGCTCCGCTTTTAGATGCAAATCTCAAATTTACCGAAAATTACAGTTCATTTTATTATGACAAATCGGCAGACGAAAATGATAAGGTTATATATCTAACCTTTGATGCAGGATATGAAAACGGAAATGTCGAAAAAATTCTTGATACACTTGACTCTCACGGAGCAAAAGGCGCATTTTTTGTTCTTGACAATCTGATATTGCGTAATACAGAGCTTGTAAAACGTATGGCCGAAAATGGTCACGCCGTATGCAATCATACCTGTAAGCATAAGGATATGACAAAGTGTTCATCATATGATGAATTTTCGTCAGAGCTTACTAAGCTGGAGGATATATTTCGTGAAAATACCGGCTGTGAACTGACAAAATGTTATCGTCCTCCTGAGGGAAAATTCAGCGAGCAGAATCTTAAATGGGCACAGGACATGGGGTATTCCACCATTTTCTGGAGCTTTGCATATGCTGACTGGGATAACAATAAGCAGCCTGATCCCGACGCCGCGATAAAAAAGATACTTGACCATACTCATAACGGAATGATCATTCTTCTTCATCCGACGTCTGCAACAAATGCAGAAATACTTGATAATCTTCTCACCGAATGGGAAAATGCCGGATATAGATTCGGTACGATGGAAGAACTGATTGCCCATGCTTAAGAGGATTACTTCTTTTACTCTTTTTATGATAATTACGTTCTCACTGACTCAGAATATTTATTCGGCCGCATCAGATACGGAATGTTCTGTGCCGGTAAGTCCGTATGGAGTAAAAGCGGCAAGCGGACAGCGTGAAGGAATTGTAAACGACAGACAGAAGAGGATAGCACTGACCTTTGACGACGGACCGCACAGCAAATATACGGCGGAAATTCTCGATCTTCTAAAAGAATATCATGTTCATGCCACATTTTTTGTTGTAGGAAGTAACGTCAGAACCTATCCTGACCTTGTAATCCGTGAAATATCCGAGGGACATGAAGTTGGAAATCATACCGACACGCATCCTTGTGCAGTTAATAAGCTCGACAAAACATCTCTAATTAAAGAGCTGACAGACGCGGAAAATGCAATTTATGAGGTCAGTGATTACCGTCCTCACCTTTTTCGTCCTCCGGGTGGGCTGCGTTCCAACCTTATAACAGAACTTGCTGACGAAATGGATTACAGTATCGTTCTTTGGAGTATTGACACTTTAGACTGGAGCAAAAACACAGATGTAAATTACGTCCTGAAGACAGTAAGAAAAAATATAAAGGACGGAGCGATTATACTTTGTCACGATTATGTCGTAAGAAATAAAAGTGTAACCGTTGAAGCTCTGAAAATCCTTATTCCAGAGCTCATCTCGCAGGGATATGAGTTTGTTCTTGCTTCTGAGCTTATAGCCGAATCAAAATAAACTCCGCTAAAGATGAGAGATCTTAAAGTCTCTCATCTTTTTATGTCAAGACATCTTATAACTGCATAATATAACATTGAGGTATGGGTTAAACTGCCGTACCAAAAAGATAAAATAAAATTAAGGGGAATTTCTCAAAATGGATAAACAAATCGTCGGCGGAGCTGCTTCATGCGGTGCCGTATGTACAAATGATGCCGAGGTCAAGGTGTATCCGTCGCTTGCAATGGTATATATTCCGCAGCAGCGCTTCAGAGATCTGTATGACCATGACATCGGTCTATGCCGCGGTACGATTTTCCGCGAGCTTGATAAACCTTTTACAATGCGCCGGACGCCGTCAGTTCCAGGCTATTATAATATGAACGGATGTGATCGGAGAAAATGAGCGAAAGAGAAAAAATGCTTAGAAAAGTAATGGAATACGAGTTTTCGGTCATCGATGCCGGACTTTATCTGGATTCCTATCCGGACTGCGAATGCGCTGTCGATTATTTTTTGAAAACAAGAGCTATGCGTAATAACGCCGTCTCCGATTATGAGCGCAAATTCGGCGCTCTTACAATTTACGGAGATAATATAACGGATTCAGACGGCTGGACATGGACAGATACACCGTGGCCGTGGGAAATGGGGGATTGTTAGTATGTGGATTTATGAAAAAAAGCTTGAATTTCCGGTAAAAATCCGAAACAGCAATCCGCAGGCTGCCAAAATAATAATAAGTCAGTTAGGCGGACCGGACGGAGAAACCGGAGCTGCTACAAGATATCTTAACCAGCGTTTCAGCATGCCAAACCGCCGTGTAATAGGTATCCTTACAGATGTAGGTACAGAAGTACTGGAAATGTACCTTTTTAATTAATTTTATTTTCATAACAGTCTGCTGTTCATTTAATAATCGGCAAGTCGCCGTTGTGCGTCGTTTTTAATTTATAGCTAAATTTATAAGGAAGACCGTATAAGTAAATATCAATATTATTTCGGTCATTAATGACCATTTTGTCTAAAATATGTCTGTAAAAATCATCCTCATATTCCACTCCGTTTACAATCTCTTTTATTACCTTGTCTATTACTTCGATATTAGTCTGATATTTTGTTTCTTCCGGTTTATTTTTGTTTACACTTCGGTAATTTTTTCGCAGCTCCTTGATTTCACTGCTGTATATCGCTTCTGCTTCATTAAATTCCGATTCGTTTATTCTCCCTGAAAAATAGAGTTCAACAAGCTTGTGACGGTTGTCCTCAACAAATTTTATATTTTCTTTCAAACCATCTAAAGCATTGTCATTGCCGCTTTTAAGAACTGATTTTATGACCGAAATTAAGCTGCTGACGTTTTTTTCATTATCAAGCTTCAGCCTTTTTGTGACAAGATACATAAGATAAACGGCGTCTTCATTGCGTATAGAAACTCCGCTGCACCCTGTTCTGTTGCCGAATTTATCTATATGAAAGGCTCCGTGCTTTGCGGCCTCGGAACATCTCCATGCCTTATAGATGCTTCCGTCCTGTCTGGTTTTGTATCGTGCCACATAGCTTTTGCCGCAGCAACCGCATTTAATTTTCCCGGAGAATATATAGCGTCTGCTGTATTTATTTTTTTCCTTCTGTGACAAAGAACG
>CABPZV010000102.1 GCA_902462015.1 uncultured Eubacteriales bacterium
ATCCCGATCTTTATACTCGGTCAAATAATCCACCTACACACCGTACCGTTTCGGTGGATGAGGCTATCTTTATTCTCCAACCTCAAGGGTATCTCGTCACCCCTGCGACTTCTTAATCTGTTTTGATACTGTTTTTTCGGCTACTATGCGGTAGTCTTTGTTTCTATGCCTTTTGTTGGGGAGGAGAAGATAGTTTATTTCAAACTTATTTCAAACTTATTTACCCTCTCTTTTTAAAGTTTTTGGATTCTTAAACCTTTTTTCAAAAAGGTTTAAGCCGCCAGAGGCCGTAGTTTTCGATTTGTATTATACAGAATCGGGGTATTGTGTTTGCGCACATGCCCCGTTTTTTTCTGATCTAAAAAATAATTCAAAAGATAAGGACGTGATTTATCTTATCAGAACAAGGTAGAAGTATCTGCTGCAGGCAGAGCTGTCTGAGTCCGGTTAAAGCTGTTTCAATCCTCTTTAAGGTCGGCAAAGCTTGGCTAATCGAATTGTGTCGGACCGCGGTGCAATTTTTCTATTGTGTTCATCGTTTGGTACGACATGACCGGATTATTTTTTTATTTTCTTCAAATACTATTGACATAAACATTATGCCATAATATAATGCTTTTGATTCATAATATTATACAGAAGAAAAAGTCAGCGTCAAAACGTAGCGCTAATTCCATGCAATATAAGCGCCGCATGTCAAAATACTATAAATCATCCGCGTGACGATAAGCAAAAAAACAATCTATAATCCGCTGTCAGGCGGAAAGGAACGGTCACAAAAATGAATAAAAATGTCAATTACTATAAAGAATACAACAATAAAATATACTCAGATTTTGCAGATTTACTTTATCAGTCCGCGCGCGATTTTCCGTCTAAGGACTGTTACCGTTTTATCCGTGATAAAAACGAATACAAAATCTCTTTTTCAAGATTTGTAAAAACCGTATACAGCTTCGGACGATCGCTTGAGAAGCTTGGATGCAGCAAGGAACACACTGCGATTATCGGTGAAAAATGCTTTGAGTGGCTTGCATCTTACTTTGCGATAATCATTTTTGGCGGAGTCGCCGTACCACTTGACAAAGAGCTTGCGCATGACCAAATCAGAAATTTTGTCAATTTCGCCGATTGTGATACCGTAGTGTACACAAAAAAATACGCAGACGTATTTGTCGGTCATGAATCTGAAATGCCCGGAGTAAAGTTATTTATAGAGATAACTCTCGACGCCCCGGTGCTTATAAGCTCAGGCAAAACCGACGCTGTAATCCCGGGCGGTAATCAAACCACGTTTGACAGTCTTGTCACATGGGGAAACTCCGATATTCTTGAAAACGGAGTCTCATCATCCGTAAAAAGCCAAGACACAGACAAGATGAGCATAATCATCTTCACCTCCGGAACAACCGGAACAAGCAAAGGAGTAATGCTCTCCCAGAAGAATGTGCTCTCCTGTCTTTGCAGCGCACTTAAACTCATTGACGTTTCGTCCGACGACGTTCTCGTCTCCGTACTTCCGTTTCATCACACCTATGAGATGACAGCCGGAATTCTCGCGGCATATGCCATCGGTGCAACAGTATGCATTAATGATAACATTAGAAATACAACACGTGATTTCAAATACTTCAAACCTACAATTCTCGCTCTCGTACCGCTGTTTGTAACGACATTATACAAAAAAATTATGGATACCGCCCGCAAAAAGGGGCTTGATAAAACGCTGCAGCGTCTCATGAAAACTGACCGTCTACTCCGCCATGTCGGAATCGATCTCAGAAAAGCTTTCTTTTCACAAATCACCTCGGAGCTTGGCGGAAGACTGACGAGAATTATCTGCGGAGGCGCTCCAATGCCGCCGGATATGGTTGAAAAATTCTCTTCTTTCGGAATTTCAGTCTCCGAAGGCTATGGTATAACAGAATGTTCTCCGGTAATTGCAGTCGCGCCCTTTGAGTACACCAGACGCGGAAGCTGCGGTCTTCTGCTTTCAAATATGCAGTTGTATATCGACCGCGACGACGTTCATGACGAAACGGGAGAAATTATCGTCAAGGGCGATAATGTTATGCTTGGATACTATAAAAATGAGGCAGCTACGGCTGAGGTGCTTTCCGACCGGGGATGGTTCCGTACAGGAGACTGCGGATACATCGACAGCGACAGCTATCTTTATATAACCGGACGAAAGAAAAATGTAATCGTACTCAATAACGGAAAAAATGTTTTCCCTGAAGAAATTGAAGAATACCTCGGAGAAATCGAACTGATTAAGGAATGTACCGTCGTCGGAAGAACAGCCGAAAAAGATGGAAAAGTAAACGTAACTGCTATCATCTTTCCCGACTATGAAAGAGCAAAAGAGGAAAATATAACAACCGACGAAGAAATAAATATCTATTTCAGAAATGAAATTGCTAAATTAAACAAGCGGATAGCGTCTTTCAAGCAGATAAAAGGAATTGAAATACGAAAAACTCCATTTCCAAAAACAACGACACAGAAAATTCAGCGCTATAAGATAAATAATGAATAATAAAATCGTGACACGGTATCAAATGTCTGAGCAATGACACAAAATTAATGCTCAGGCATTTTTTATTATGTGCGGTCAAAACGCTGTAAATCACTAAACGGCATTATGTTTTCAAAATAAAAGTGTCATAAAATAAACGGATCTTATCAAAAGACCTGCACCAAATTATCATGTTCATCATATTTTAATGAATAGAGAATAAAGCCTAAAGGAGAAAAATCATATGACAGATGATAAAACCCAGATAACAAGGCAAACTATCAGCCAAAGCAATGAAAATCCTAACAATAACTTTGTTCTGAACACCCCGAACATTAACCCAAATCCAAACAATTCAGAAAACGGCTACATACCTGATAATTCAGGCGGAGCAGCAAACCCAAATAACACAGGCTTCGGAAATCTTATTGTACAGGTATCCGCAGCTTCAGGCGCATACCCTATCGCAGGTGCTCTTGTCACAATATCAGACAATGACTCCGGAATTATTCGCGTTCTTGAAACTGACAGAAGCGGCAAGACTCCGGAAATATCCCTTCCGACGCCGAATATATCTGAAAGCATGACGCCGGGAAAAACAGCTTACAGCGTTTATAATATCGATACCGACGCCGACGGATATTACGGAGCAAGAAATATAGGCGTGGCTGTTTTTCCCAATACTACTTCAATTCAAAGCGTATCTCTTGTACCTGTTTCGCAGGACTATACGCCAAGAAACGGAAAAACTCTTTTCTTCAATGAAAACATGTCTCAAAATAAGTAATTAATTACTAATTTCATATTTTTTTATTAAAATCGGAGAAAACTTATGCCTACAGAAGCACAAAATCCTTTAATACCGGTTATACCTGAAACTATAACCGTTCATCTTGGCTCTCCGTCGTCAAACGCCCCTAACGTAACCGTCAGCTTTTCTGACTACATAAAAAATGTTGCTTCAAGTGAGCTGTACCCTACGTGGCCGGAACCGGCGCTCAGAGCTAATATACTCGCACAGATTTCATTCGCGTTAAACCGCATTTATACTGAATATTACCGCAGCCGGGGCTATAATTTTGATATAACCTCGTCTACTGCAATCGACCAGTCATTTGTAAATAACCGAGATATATTTGAAAATGTTTCGCATATCGTAGATGACCTGTTCGGAACATATTTAAGGAGAATAAACTCGGTAGAGCCTTTATTTGCACAGTATTGCAACGGAACAACCACAACATGCGAGGGTATGTCTCAATGGGGGTCAGTCGCATTGGCAGAAAATGGACTTACAGCGTTTGAAATTCTGCAGCATTATTACGGAGACGATATAGAGCTTGTCGAAAACGCACCGATAGGATCTATAACAGAAAGTGTTCCGCCTCTGCCGCTGAGACTTGGATTCGGCGGAAATTCCGTTGCACTTTTACAGACGCGTCTTAACCGCATTTCCGTAAACTATCCAAATATTCCGAAAATTGCGAATGTTGACGGCTTTTTCGGTACAGATACAAGAAATGCAGTTATTGAATTTCAAAAAACCTTCAACCTTGTTCCGGACGGCGTAGTTGGAAGAGCAACATGGTACGAGATTCTTCGCGTATATAACGCAGTAAAGAGACTTAACGAGCTCAATTCCGAGCAGCTTACCTTCAGTGAACTGCCGATTGTCTATCCGGTTGACCTCCGCGAAGGCAACACCGGATATGGCGTGGAGCTTATACAGTATTACCTCAGCTTAATTTCACTATACAACAACACAATTCCGGCAGTTGCTATTGACGGAATTTTCGGTCCCAGAACAGCAAATTCGGTATCTGCCTTCCAGCGCGTATACGGTTTGCCTGAGACAGGTATCGTAGACGCGGATACATTTTTCAAGATGTACGATGTGTTCCTCGGCATTATAAATTCCCTGCCGAATGTAAACTACGCATATAATGCACGTCCTTTCCCGGGAACAAGTCTTTTGGTCGGCTCAACAGGAGAATATGTGCGGCTTCTGCAAACATATTTGAATACTCTTGCAACTGTTTATCCGGAAATCGGAACGCTGGCTGTAGACGGCATTTTCGGAGAAGCAACCGAGAATGCAGTAAAAACTGTACAGAGAATTTTCGGTCTGCCGGAAACAGGCGTGGTAAATCTCGCCACATGGAATGTAATTGCAGGACAATACGAAAGTATTTTAACAGGCAGAACGCGTTCCGAAGGTCAATGGTCGGAATAATGCCGAATATAAATATACCAAGAGAGGAAAATCAAGTCATGGAAAGTAAAACATCAAACGAAGACGTTATACGGGAAGCGCAGAAAATTATTGTTCGTCTGTCAAGCTTCACCAACAGCATAAGTCCTGTTCAGGTGGACGGAATTTACGGTTCGGAAACTGAAGCTCAGATACGTAACTTTCAAAGATATGTCGGACTTCCTCCGACCGGAATCCTTGATCAGACAACATTTGAAAGCCTTGTAGATGCAAACAGCGCAATCGATATTATCACAGGTGTAAGCGTTCCTATCTCACCATATGAGAGAAATCTCGCCGGACGGGTAGTCTCAAAGGGAGAAATACACGATCTCGTCACCATGCTGCAAATTATGCTTCAGACGATCAGTGTCGCTACAGACGATATCTTATTTGTTAAAGTCAACGGACAATTCGATGATAACACACAGGCCGCAGTAGAAAGAATTCAGGAGCTAAACGGTCTCCCAAGAACGGGAGACGTAGACCTGATTACATGGAACCGTCTTTCCCGTCTGTACAACAAATATGTAGACAGTGAAGGTATATAAAACTGTAACAATATAAGGCCGAAAATCTACCTATTCGGCCAACAATATATAAATACCCGACACCAAATTAAGCCGCCCAGGATTGTACTGTCAGAACAATTCGGATCGGCTCAAACTGGATGCCGGGCATTTTTTAGACGCAAAATTATCCGTAGTTAGGTATTTTTAATTATAATCTGATATATTATGTCGGCCGCATGTTCACAAAGATCACAGCATTCCTCAAGGCAATCACATATCGCTTTATTTCCGATAAGCTTCTTTGACTCGGTTTCCTTGCTAAAAAGAGAATGTATCAGCTCTGCATAAGCCGTGTCTGCTTCGCCCTCAATTGTATTAACGTCTACAAGCATTGAGCGCAGTGTTTTTGATTTCTTAAAGTTTTTAAGCTCCTTAACCGCTTCGTACAAAGCCTTAACACAGCGGCACACAATATTTGAAAATTCGGGCACGCCAACCGGCAAGTCATTAACGTGGAACATATAACACTCTAAAACCACTTCGTCAAGAGCGTCCGTAACATCGTCAATTATCTGTATTAAGCTCAGTATATCCTCCTGATCAATCGGTGTGATAAATTCAGCTGACAAGCAAGTTAATATATCGTGATGTATCTCATCAGCATCATGCTCAATTTCATGCATTTTATCGCGCTGAACTGACAAGCTTTCTGCTGAATATTTACAAAGAATTTCTTCCAGAAACTCTGCAGCCTTTACACAATACTCTACCTGCTGTTCCGCTAATTTAAAATAATCGTTTTTATGTTTGGACATTTTAACTACCGCACCCTTTGAAAAGCAAAGGGCTCCTTTCTTCAGCACTATGCAAATATAACAATAAACAGTTTCGCCATAATATAACCGAGAATACCACATCCCGGAAAAGTGAAAACCCATGTCAGTACAAGGTCTTTGACAATACTCCAATTTACATTCCTGATTCTCCGCGCCGCCCCTACTCCCATAATTGCAGTCGTTTTTGTATGCGTTGTACTAACAGGAATGCCGGTAAGAGACGAGATAAGCAGACAGAGCGTAGCGGACAAATCCGCCGCAAAGCCCTGATACGGTTTCAGCTTAACCATATCCATTCCGACCGACTTTATAATTCTGTATCCCCCTATAGAGGTTCCAAGTCCCATGACCAAAGAACAGATAACCATCAACCAAATAGGAACAGTAAAAGTTGAAGTGTATGACTGCCCGTTTGCAAAAGCAGCACCAAGCAGAAAAATTGCCATAAATTTTTGTCCATCCTGCGCGCCGTGCATAAATGCCATCGCCGCTCCGCCGGCCACCTGAGCGCCTGAAAAGAACATTTCCGATTTCATTCTGTTATGATTTCTGAAAATAAAAACGGTAATCTTTGAGGTCAGAAATCCCATAATAAAACCGAGAACAGTTGAAAATACAATACCATAAATTACCTTTATCCACTCTGCGCCGTTTATCCCGTCAAAGCTATTGTTAATTGCAACTGCTGCCCCCGAAATGCCGGCAATTAATGCGTGACTTTCACTCGTCGGAATTCCAAAATACCAGGCGGCAGTCGCCCAGATGACTATGGCCGCCATGGCGGCGCAAAGCGCAATCAGGGAAATCCGAGCATCCCCGCCGAAATCAACCATATTATAAATTGTCATAGCAACCGATGCATTGACAGCAGTCATGATAAGAACACCAAGAAAATTAAAAACCGCCGCCATAATAATCGCTTTACGGACACCGATTGCCCTCGTTGAAACACAGGTGGCAATTGCATTCGGAGCGTCCGTCCACCCATTTACCAGAATAACACCTAATGTAAGTACTGTGGATACCAGAAGCATTGGATTATGTATCATCTGACTTATAAATTCAGCAGCAGACATAAATTCACCTCAAATTCCTACAATAAAGACGATATTTTTA
>CABPZV010000103.1 GCA_902462015.1 uncultured Eubacteriales bacterium
GTCTGCGATGGCCGCGAGATTGCCGTAAATGACACAAAGAAAAATTCAGGTATTTACATGCATTTCTGTACACTTGACGGTACGCCTATTTCCGTAGGTGATACAGTCTCAGCCAAAATTGATATAAACAGACGCGACGCGATACGAAGAAACCATTCAGCATGCCATCTTCTTCAAGCTGCTTTGCGCAGGGTACTTGGCAATCATGTTGAACAGGCAGGTTCGTATGTTGATGCAGACCGTGTGCGCTTTGATTTCAAGCATTTTTCTGCTATGTCGGCGGAGGAAATTGCACGGACGGAGCAGCTTGTAAATACTGAAATTCTTCGCGGAACTCAAATCGACACTTTGGAGACCGACATTGAAACTGCGCGCAGAAACGGAGCTATGGCACTGTTCGGAGAAAAGTACGGGGCTGTCGTTCGAATGGTTAAAATGGGCGATTTTTCATGCGAGCTTTGCGGCGGTACTCACGCGAGCAATACTGCGAAGCTCGGACTGTTTAAGATTTTATCCGAATCCGGTGTTGCGGCCGGTGTCAGACGCATAGAAGGAACCACAGGTATTGGCATTCTGGAGTTGCTTGCTGAGAAAGATGAATTGATTTCTGAGACGGCACGGGAGCTTAAGGCTACGAATACTAACGATATTGCCCGGCGTGCATCCGCTCTTTCGGAGGAGCTGAAAACGGCGCGTCACGATATTGAGATTCTTAACGGCCGTATAGCCTCAATGCAGATAAAGTCCATGCTTTCGGACGCAGTTGACGTTGGCCCCGTAAAGGTTATAACCAGGCAAACGAGTGGCTCTTCAATTGAAACGGCGCGTGCGGTATGCGATGAAATTAAGGGCTCATATGAAAGTTATGTTGTCGTAATATCGACAGATTTTGAAGGAAAGCTTAATTTTGTATGTTCGTGCGGAAAGGCAGCGGTCAATGCTGGGGCCAATGCCGGAAATATTTTGAGGCAGATCAGCGCAATTGCAGGAGGAAAAGGCGGCGGACGTCCGGACAGTGCAACTTCCGGAGCAAAAGACCGTGACAAGATAGCAGATGCGCTTGCCGCGGTTTCAGATACCGTTTCAGAGATGCTCAAGTAACAAATCCAGATTGTATTCATTAAAGGCAGAAAGCCCGTCATAGGACATTTCGGTGAGATTGTACTGCTTCCGAAACAAAGGAAGTGTTAACCGTCATCCTTAGAGCTGAATGCCTTATCAGCCGAACACCTGTCGATCGCCGCATCAACGGGCAATTTCCTTATCAGTTGTGACATCTGTTTTTAGCTTTAAATGTAGTTCAGTAAGACACTTCTTCGATGAAAATAGAAATTCGGGTGAAATATGCATGACATAAATTAGTCAGTATATTCACCCGGATTTTTGATTTTTTATACATTTAAAATTTCCGACCATGCTTTCTTCAGCTTTTCTGTTGTCCATGATGCATTTGCCGGACTTGTAGACGGCAGATATACCGCTTCGATATTGACGGTTTCGGCCATATATCGTGAATAAAGCGATGCGGCGGTTCTGCCGTTCAAAAAAATTCTTTTTATTTTGGCTGTGTTTATTATATCTGAAATGTCATTTGGCACAGCGGTTTTGATAGCGCTGTCTGCGCTTCCGGTTATTTCACAGGATGCGATTACATCCCAGAGGGCTATTTTATGTGTTAACAAAAGCTTTTTCTTTTCATTAATGTTTTCCGGAAACGGCTCTTCGAATAGTTGAGAAAGAACTGACCAGAAACGGTTTCTTGGATGTCCGTAGAAAAATCCTTCTTCTCTTGACTTAACCGACGGGAAGCTTCCAAGTATAAGTATTTTCGAGTTTTTATTCCAAACCGGTGGAATCGGATGCGATATCATTGGTTTGTCCTTTATTTTTTTGTATTCTTTATTTTGCAGGTATCAATAAAATTTGTGTCATGCTGCAGTTTTTTCAGCGGCAGGTTGTACCGCTCGACGAAACAAATTAACGGGAACTCTTCTGCAGAAATCAGTGCCTTAATATTCGCCGTCTTGGCGTACACTGACTAACACCTGCTGTCTTAGAAGTCATTTAACTGTCGGCCTCCGCCTTAAGTTTTGATGCTATAGCAGCTGATACGTAAACAGCCGATGCCTGATAACCGGAACATATTGCTTATAATTCAGCAAGGATTTCTGCCGCATTTGTGTCAGGTTTAACTTTGGACATGACTTTTTCTATATTTCCGTTTTCATCTATTATGAAAGTGGTACGTACCACACCCATACTAATTTTACCATATAGCTTTTTTTCCTGCCATACATCGTAAGCTTTGATGGCAGCAAGCTCAGGATCTGATAATAGTATAAACGGCAGATTATATTTTTCTGCAAATTTATTGTGTGATGCTTCACTGTCCTTGCTGATTCCGATAACTACAATTCCTTTGCTTTGGAACTCTTTATACAGCTCAGCAAAAGCACATGCCTGCCTGGTACACCCCGGAGTATTATCCTTGGGATAGAAATAGAGTACAACCTTTTTCCCTATAAAATCGGACAGTGAAATTGGATTGCCGTTTTTATCGTTTAAGGTGAAATTATATGCCTTCATTCCTTTTTGTAACATTATATTACTCCTTTGTTAATGATCGTATTCTTATTATACTATAAATTACTTGGCAAACCACAATGTTTTGGGGTTTTGCTTGCAAAATCGCTGACTTTGTCAGCGAAACGAAACTTGCACCTTAAAGCTTTAGCTTTAAGGTTATTATACTATGAAGTGAAAATGCTTGCAAGGACATTTTTTCAGAGTGTCAATTTTATTATGATGTGGGTCGCGCTTTCTCATATTAATAAAATAATTTCGATTATTCACATTTTTCAATTATAGAAACATTAATATTTCTTACATTTTTTAGTTTTTTATTGTTATGCTTCATGGTGTGGTAATAAGTTGAACTTTTTATATCGAATGCAACCGTGCAGTTCTTATGAAACCCTTTGAAGCAAGTTGTGTGATTCCAGTCTGCAAGCCAGTGTTGTTCAATGCTCCATCGGGCAATAGCTTCTTCTGTCTTTTCAGAGTTGTTAAGACGATTTTGCAAAATAGGAGCCATATCAAGTTTCTCAGACAAGTGGTAAAAAATTGCGTCACCGTTTACATAGTAATCATCGATCTTTGCGTAATACATTTGTTATCACCTTTCTACTTATATGTTTTTAAATTTTGCTGGGAGTATATTGTTAATAAAATATTCATTTCGCCTGATAAACGCATAACTTAGGCAAGAATGTCCTGCCATTAAGGCAATCGCCATTAAAGCTGCCGCTTTAATGGCGGCGGGTTACATTTCACCATTCAGTGGAAGATACAATCTCCCACTGGAATGGTTGCCACGCCATATGACGGGGCAAGCCCCTTATTGAACTGTTATACAGTTCTTACCGTAACGGAAATACTGCTGTAGTCATAACCGATCGGAATTAAAAGTCTTGTCATCAGAATATTAAGCAGGGTTTCAGTATCATAATGAGTTTCCATAAACAGATTTTCCCCGATTTTGAGAGGACTTCTCATGCCGTCGCTTGTTTTAGCCAATAAAGTACGTTTTTTGCCCGACACTTTGCCCGCAAGATTTTCAAGTTCTTTATTATATTTTTCTGATGCCATGCATCTTTTCATAATTTCCTCGACTAACTGTTTCCAGGTTCGGATTGAAATACTTTCACTGCCGATAATTACACTTGTCGGTTTTTTACCCTTGAAAATCCCCGAACCTGCTGTCAAGGGATATTTCATTTCATACGGCTGTATGTACTCATTTGAATTTTCGTTTAAATCTTTGGACAGATGTTCGATAATTACGTCAAATTCTGTATTAATCTCTTGCAAAATTCTTTTTCTCATAGCCTCAAGCTCCTGAAAGATAATCATATAATCAGCCTCCATATACATTAGCACGTGTCCAACTGTATTTATTATACACCGGCCTGCATTATCTGTCAATACCCTTTTCAGAAAAAAATTCAGATAAATAATGTTTTTTGATAAAAATAAAAAAAGTGTTGAAATTCAAAATCTTTTGTGCTATACTTAAGCGCGATGAATTATATCGAAAGGGATTTCCCGCACTTTTGCAGGATATGGTATTGATATGAATAAGCTTAATAAAATTGGTGTTCAGCTATTCACAGTAGGAGCTTTTATGAAAACCGAAGAGGACATTAAGAGAACCTTTGAAAAGCTGAAAAAGCTTGGATATGATGAGGCTCAGACAGCCGGAATGCCTTGCTCATATGATGTTTTTGCCAAATTGGCTCAGGAGGCCGGAATCGATATTGTAGGTACACATGAGGATTTTGATAAACTCATAGCTGACCCTGAAACTACAATGAATAATCACAAAATATTAAATACAGATGTAATTGGAATCGGCGGTCTTTGGGAGAATACTAAAGAGGGCTATCTTAATTTTATTAACCAGGCTAATGAATTTGCAAATACAATTTCTGAAAGGGGATTTACTTTCAGTTATCATAACCATAGCTTTGAGTTTAATAGTTTTGAAGACGGTACTATCCCGTTTGATATGCTTGTCGATAAATTGGACGCTTCTAAGGTCAGCTTTGTTCTTGATACATATTGGGTGCAGTATGGCGGAGCGGATGTTCGGCATTTGATTGAAAAACTGTCTGGAAGAATAAAGATTATTCATCTCAAGGATATGGCATATAACCGTGATTCGGGACCGTATATTACTGAAATAGGAAACGGAAATCTCTATTGGGACGGAATAATAGAGGCATCCCTAAATTCTGGGGTCAAGCATTTTGTGGTTGAACAGGATTCATGTCCGGGAGATCCGTTTGACAGTCTGAAAATCAGCAGTGACTATTTACATGCAAACTTTTTTTAATTGAAATTGATTATTGCCGTGACTTAGTCACGGCATTTCAAAATTATTTTTTGTATAATAAAGATGCAAGAAATTTTAAAGACTGGTGAAAAACGGAACAAATCATTTATTTGTCAAATCTTGTTTTTTTGTCTTTTAAGAATTCAATACATGTAAAATAAAGAAAGGTATGGTAAATCATTATGAAAAAATGGAGATGCACAGTATGCGGAGAAATAGTAGAATCGGATGTTCGTCCCGATAAATGTCCTCTTTGTAAAGCGCCCGGAGAAAAGTTCGTTGAAGTTAAAGAAGAAGAAATGACATGGGCAGCTGAGCATGTGGTAGGAATCGGCAAGAAGGATGCTTCGGAAGAAATTATAGAAGGTCTTCGCGCAAACTTTAACGGTGAATGTACTGAGGTTGGTATGTATCTTGCAATGGCAAGAGTTGCTCACAGAGAGGGATATCCTGAAATCGGCCTCTATTGGGAAAAGGCGGCATATGAGGAAGCTGAGCATGCTGCAAAATTTGCAGAGCTTCTCGGAGAGGTTGTAACGGATTCTACCAAGAAGAACCTTGAGATGAGAGTCGAGGCAGAAAACGGAGCAACTGCCGGAAAATTTGAGCTTGCTAAAATGGCAAAGGCTGCAAATCTTGATGCGATTCACGATACTGTTCATGAAATGGCGCGTGATGAAGCTCGTCACGGAAAAGCTTTCAAAGGTCTTCTTGAAAGATATTTTGGCTGAGTCGCCGCAGGCGGTACGAGGTATATATTTTTATGAAAAGTACAGTTAATGAAGTGATCTGTAAGTGCAAGCATGTTACAATGATAGATATTGAGAAAGCTTTGCACAGTCATAGTAAATTTGAGGACGTCGAAAAAGAGTTTGATGAGGTGCAGAAAATTACCGGATGTTCAACCGGTTGCGGAGGATGTCATGACAAAATAATGGATGTGATTTCCGAAATTATAAGCGGTTGATTGGCAGCAAATACGGTTTTTATACTACAGTCAAAAAGCAGGAATTTTCATGCTTGTCAGATGCTTTATAAAGGGCGCTTGTAAAAAGCGTCAGCATCTGATCAGCAAGAGGATTCCTGCTTTTTTATTAACATTTTTTCAATGCTTCAAGCAGTAATACTTTAAAGCTTTTATCTGCGAGACTTCTTACAGTACTTGATACGCATTGGTCTGTTAGAACTCCGGTACATACAACCGTATCTATCCCATATTGTGTAACCATAAACGAAGAGACGAACCTGTCAAAGCACTGTCGGTAGTTTTGTTTATAACAATTTCATCTTCAAGAGGCGCCAGCTGAGGAACAATTTCAGCTGACGTTGTGCCAGGGGAAAGCAGCAGTTCATTATCCCCGGTTGATTTTTGGTCAAGTGATCGGCCGCTTTTATCAGGAATTATTTTTGATTTATTATCACGTCTCCGGAGACAGAGTCAAAAGATAGATCGGCTTTTCCTTCTCCGCATATATATATATATTTGTCGCCATGGTTTGTTGTCGGAAAATCACATTTAAACTTGCCGGAGACGCTTGAAAAATCTGCTGAAAAGGAAGCATTTCCTGAAATTAATAGTTTTACTGAACCGGAAATGGAATCAAACTTGCCTTTTAACGGAAGAGTATCAAACGATAATTCTGTATCTCCGGAAACACTGTCAACAGATATTTTTTCTGCCCGTCCATGATACGATATGCTTCCTGAAACCGAATCTATATTTGCCGAGGATGCAAAAACTCCGTTTATGTTTGTATTTCCTGATGTTGTGTCGACTTCGAGATCCTTTATATTTAGTTCGTTTTCACTGAAATCTATATTTATATCGGAGCTTACAGAATCTATTTCAAGTTCTTTTAACCCCGACAGAGAAGCTTCGGGAATATATAAATCTAATTTCTTATCCTTATAATTGTTCCAGAAACTGAACCTCGAGGCTTTGCCAAAGGCAATTTTTAATGTTTTTTCTTCAAGCTTCCAGCATAGCATTAATTTTTCCTTGTTTCCTGTATAGTCGTCTTCGGCGTGGAAATATTCGTCTTTGCTCTGACAGATATTTATTTCTCCTGATATCCAGCTAATTTCAACAGAATCTATTTTATCCGGTGAAAGTATTAGCGTGTCTGTCGAATAATCGCTTGTACTTCCCATATTTATTAAATTACCGATATTAAAAACGGAGTTTCCTAAAATTCTGCTGTTCGTGATGCCGCATATAAGAATGGCCGTAAGTACCGTTATTATCGCAATATTTATTA